>JBJSZF010000762.1:0-17674 GCA_046090125.1 Verrucomicrobiota bacterium | reverse complement strand
CGCAGGAGGGGGAGCGTCGGGTGAAATCGGAGGGCGGTGGAGCGGGGGGTGATGGACTGCCGTGGTAACACCCCTTTTGGCGCAACGAATCAGGGTCGCGGGTAACGGTTAGTTCTGGCGCACGGCGCGCTATTCGACCTGACTCAGCCTTCCTCGACCCCAGCCATCCATCGCATCAGTCGCTCCGGCTTGCTCTCCTCTCGTCCCAACTCCCCCACTAGACGGCCACCTCGCATGACCAACACCCGTCGGCTCATCCCGATGACCTCCGGCAGCTCGCTGGATATCAGCAGGATCGCCATCCCTCGTTGGGCAAGTTCATCTAACAGTCGGTGGATCTCTGCCTTGGCCCCAACGTCCACCCCGCGCGTCGGCTCATCCACCATCAAGACCCGACAACCCCTGGCCAGCCACTTCGCCAAGGCGACCTTCTGCTGGTTCCCACCAGACAAGCCAGCCACTCCCTCCTCGAGACTGGGCGCACGAACTTTCAGCCGCTCCATGTAACCCGCAGCGAGCCCTCGTTCTTCTCGACCGTTAATCCATCCCGCCGTCGCCACCGCTCTCAATGCCGCCAGCGTCATGTTTTCCCGGCAGTTCATCGT
This sequence comes from Verrucomicrobiota bacterium, assembly GCA_046090125.1. GTDB lineage: Bacteria > Verrucomicrobiota > Verrucomicrobiia > Limisphaerales > UBA9464 > UBA6176. Next base: position 17,069 of record JBJSZF010000762.1, on the reverse strand, counting down.
CATCACCAATCCCTGGCGCTTGCGGTCCTCAGGCAGGTAACCCACCCCCGCATTCAACGCCTCCGTCGGCCTCCCTGCCCGAATCCTCCTTCCTCCTACCCTCACCTCCCCGCTCGCTTCCGCGTCCAACCCGAAGATCGCCCGGGCCACCTCACTCCGCCCCGCACCGACCAACCCAGCCATCCCCACCACTTCACCAGCCCTCACCTCCAGCGTCACCCCCATGAACTTTCCCGGCGACGTCAACCCTTCAACCTTTAGGACCACCTCGCCGACCCCGCCCCGAACATGTCCCGGCTCATGCTCCTCCACGTCGCGCCCAATCATGTGACGTATCAGCTCGCCACGCCCCAGCGCTCCTGTCTCCCGGGTCATCACATGCCGCCCATCCCTCAGCACCGTGATCACGTCGCACAACCGATGAATCTCCTCCATCCGATGCGACACGTACAATATGGTGATCCCGCGACCCCTCAATCCAGCCATGAGCCGGAACAACCTCTCGGCCTCCACCTCAGACAATGAGCTCGTCGGCTCATCCATCACAATCACCCGCGCCGCCGTCCCGACTGCCGCCGCGATCTGAAGCATTTGCTCCTGCCCCGTGCTCAGGCTTCCCACCTGGGCGTCCACGTCCAAGGTCACGCCGATCTCCCCCAGCAGCTCCCGAGCCCGGCGACGCAGGCCTCGGCCATCCAACCAACCCTTCACCGAAGGCAGGGAACCCAGCCCCAGGTTCTCCGCCACCGTCAGGTTTGGGCAGAAGGCGAGCTCTTGATGAACCATCGCGATCCCGGCCGCTCGCGCCTCCATGGGGTTTCTCGCTGCCATCACCCTTCCATCCAATAGGATCCTTCCTTCGTCGGCCGTGTCGATTCCCGCCAGAATCTTCCCCAGCGTGCTCTTCCCAGCGCCATTCTCCCCCATCAACGCGTGGCAGGACCCTGCCCGGACCTCAAACGACACCCCTTCCAGGGCCCGCACCCCAGGAAATGTCTTCCCTATCCCTTCAAATCTCAGGAATGACACCAGCCCCCTCCTTGCACGCCTCCTCGATACCCTCGCCCGACCAACCTTGTCACGGCACTTCATCGGCAAGAACGAAACGCTCGTCCGGGTCCAGCGCCCAGTCCATCCTCCGCCCGTGCAACCCCATCGCATCGGCATCATCGGCGGCTCGGGCCTCTACGAGATGAAGGGCCTCCTCCAACCTCGTTGGATCAAGGTAAACACCCCCTTCGGACTCCCCTCCGACTCCTTTCTCCTAGGCCGTCTGGAGGGCCGTGACGTCGTCTTCCTCCCTCGCCACGGCCGCGGGCATCGCCTCCTTCCGTCCGAGCTGAACCACAGGGCCAATGTCTGGGCCCTTAAGAAGCTCGGCGTTGCCTGGATCATCAGCGTCAGCGCCGTTGGCTCCCTTCAGGCCAAATACCGCCCCTGCGACCTCGTCCTGATCAACCAGTTCCTAGACCGAACCAAGCAATCATCCGCCCACTCGTTCTTCGGAAAAGGAATCGTGGCACACGTCGCCTTCGCCGACCCCATCTGCGAGGAACTCCGCCTCATCCTCCTGAAGGCCGCCAAGTCGATGAAGGCTCGCTGCCACAATGGAGGTACCTACGTCAACATGGAAGGCCCCGCCTTCAGCACCCGCGCCGAGTCCGTCGCAAATCACAAGGCGGGCTTCGACGTCATTGGCATGACCAATCTCGGAGAAGCTCGTTGCGCTCGCGAAGCCGAGATCGCCTATGCCTCCCTGGCCATGGTCACGGACTATGACGCATGGAAAACGGATGAATCCCACGTAACCGTCGAGATAGTGATCGATAATTTACGCAGGAACGCCGACCTCGCCAAGGCCGTGATACGAACCGCCCTCCCCTCGATCCCTTCCACCCCTCATTGGACCTGCCACGCTGCTCTCCAGCACGCAATCATGACGCCTACCACCCTCTGGCCACCCGCGACCGTAAAATCACTTAAACCGCTGCTAGCCAAATACTTGAAGTAGTTTTTATTCTACGGTTCACACTACCTCACCCATCCCACCAACCGCTCGGAGTCCCTTGCTCACAAACTGGTCAATAACCCAAACCCCACCCCGTTTGCCCCCGCCAACAACCTCAGATTCCCCAATTTGCTCCCATCGGCTCGCATTCCATCCCAAATGTTGTCCACAGACCCACCCCTCGCTCTCCCCCCGTCCATCACACACCCCAACAGGTTGTACGTCTTGTTCACAGGACATACTACGAGCTTTCTTTTCCTGCTACTCCAGTCCATTAGTAAGCGCCATGAAGCTGGCGATCGCCAAAGATCAGCTCCTCCTCGGCCTTCAAGCCGTCCAGAACGTTGCGGGAGCTCGAACCACACTCCCCATCCTCTCAAACATCCTCCTGAGGGCCTTCGAGGGCAGGCTCCACCTCACCGCTACAGACCTAGACATGACGGTCACGTGCAGCGTCCCGGCCACCATCGCCCAGGAGGGGGCTGTCACCATTCCAGGACGCAAGTTCGTCGGCATCATCCGCGAGCTCGTCGTGGCGGATGTCGAACTCGAAGCTGACGACAAGTCCGCCGTCGTCATCAGGTCGGGGGGGTCGTACTTCAGGATAAATGGACTGTCGGCCAGCGACTATCCCCCCTTCCCAGAATTCAAGCAGGCCAAAGCCATTTCCGTCCCCCAAGAAAAGCTCAAGGCCATGCTACGGCGGACGTCTTTCGCCGTGTCTTCAGACGAGTCTAGGTTCGTCCTCAACGGCATTTTTTTCAGCCTCAAGGAGCACAAGCTTACCTTGGTGGCAACGGATGGGCGCCGCCTCGCGCTCACGGATGAAGAGGTGGACGTGTCCGGAGAAACCCAAGGAGAATTCATCGTCCCCACGAAGGCCATCACGGAGCTTGCACGCCTCCTCGAATCCGGGGCTGCTGAAATCAAGTACGGCGACAACCAAGTCTGCTTCACCCTCGCGCCAGCCTCCGAGGCAGGACTGCCCGTTGTCCTCATCTCCAAGCTGGTCGACGGCAGCTATCCGAACTATCGACAGGTTATTCCCCAGGAAAGTCTCGAGAGGGTCACCATCCCTCGCGAGGAACTCCTACACAGCCTTCGCCGCGCGGAAATCATGACCAGCGAGAAGTCAAACTCCGTAAAGCTGGCCTTCTCACGCAATCAACTCGCCATCACCGCCAATGCCCCGGAAATCGGCGAGTCTCGCGAGGTCATGGCCCTGACCTACAAGGGCAAGGACATGGCCATCGCATTCAACCCCACCTACCTCATGGATCCCCTCAAGGCGCTCGATACCGACGAGGTCTTCATCGAGCTGATCGACGAACTGTCCCCAGGCGTCGTCAAGTCCAGCGAACCATTCCTGTACGTCATCATGCCCATGCGCATGAGCTAGACCTGTCACCCAGCCCTTTCAGCCAGCCGGTCATCACGACGCTGGCAGCCCGCTCCCAGACCGGGTACCTTCGCCCCCGATTGCGAGCGCATGAATGATGAACTGCTAGCGAAGGCCAAGGCCACAGGCTTCTCCGATCGTCAACTCGGGCACCTCACCGGCGTCACCGAGGATTGCATCCGGGCCCGGCGAAAATCCATGGGCCTCGCTCCCTCCTACCGGCTCGTCGATACCTGCGCGGCCGAGTTCGAGGCCTACACTCCCTACTTCTATTCCTCCTACGACCGCGTAGATGACGAGGCCAGGCCCTCCACGCGCCGAAAGGTCATGATCCTAGGCGGCGGCCCCAATCGCATCGGCCAAGGCATCGAGTTCGATTACTGCTGCGTCCACGCAGCCTTCGCCCTCAAGGAAGACGGCTTCGAGACCATCATGGTCAACTCCAACCCCGAAACGGTCTCCACGGACTACGACACCAGCGACCGCCTCTTCTTCGAGCCCCTCACCCTCGAGGATGTCCTCAACATCTACGAACGCGAAAAGTGCTGGGGAGCCATCGCCCAGTTTGGCGGACAGACACCCCTCAACCTCGCCCTTGGCCTCAAGAAAAACGGCGTCAATATCATCGGAACCTCCCCGGAAAGCATCGAGGTCGCCGAGGACCGCAAGCTCTTCGCGGCCATGCTCGACAAGCTCCGCATCCCTCAACCAACCAACGGCATCGCCACCAACGAGGCCGAGGCCCTCGCAGTCGCCCGCAAGATCGGATACCCCGTCCTCGTCCGCCCCTCCTTCGTCCTCGGCGGACGAGCCATGCAGATCGTCTACGCCGACCACGAGCTGCAACACTACATGCGATTTGCCGTCGAGGCTTCGCCTGAACGGCCCGTCCTGGTGGACAAATTCCTTGAGGACGCAACGGAGGTGGACGTCGACTGCATCTCGGATGTCGGCCTCTTCGACGACCCAAGTAAGGGCACCATCGTCGTCGGTGGCATGCTGGAGCACATTGAGTTCGCTGGCGTTCACTCTGGCGATGCCGCCATGGTCCTCCCGCCCCATACCCTGTCCAGGGCTGTCATGGATACCATCAGGCAGTACACCCACGCCATGGCCATGGAACTCAGGGTCGTCGGCCTCATGAACGTCCAATACGCCGTCAAGGACGACGTCGTCTATGTCCTGGAGGTCAATCCCAGGGCGTCCCGCACCGTGCCTTTTGTCTCCAAGGCCATTGGCGTCCCCCTCGCCAAGCTTGCCGCCAAGGTCATGTCCGGCAAAACGCTCGCCCAACTCCGCTTCACCTCCGAAATCTGGCCCGCCTACTGGGCCGTCAAGGAATCCGTATTCCCGTTCAACAAGTTTCAGGGCCAAGACATCATCCTCTCGCCCGAAATGCGCTCCACAGGCGAGGTCATGGGCCTCGACCAAGACCTCGGCGTCGCCTACGCCAAGGCACAGATGGCCGCAAACTCCCCCCTCCCGCTCTCAGGACGGGTCTTCATCTCGGTCGGGGACGCCCACAAGAAGCACGTTGTCGAGGTCGCCCAACACTTCGTCCGCCTGGGCTTTACCCTCGTGGCAACCAATGGCACCGCCGCTGTCCTCACCTCCGCCGGACTCAAGGTCGAAAAAATCCAGAAAATCGGAGAGGGCAGGCCCACCGCCATCGACCTGCTCAAGAACAAGCAGATCCAGCTCGTCATCAATACTCCCTCCGGCGCCACCCCCCGCTCCGACGAGGTCCGCATCCGCACCACCGCCGTCATGACCGGAACCCCCATCATGACCACCCTCAGCGGAGCAAGGGCCGCAGCCATGGGAATCGGAGCCCTCCAGAAATCCGGCTACACCGTTCGAACCGTCCAGGAATACCACTGACCTGTCCTCGCACATGGCCGAGTACCGCGTCCAATTCGAGGTCTTCGAGGGCCCCCTCGACCTGCTCCTCCACCTCGTGAGGAAGCAGGAGGTCGACATCTATCAAGTCAACCTCACCCGCATCGCCACCGAGTTCGTCGCCTACATCGAGCAAATGCGCGAGCTCGACCTCGATGTCGCCGGCGAATTCGTCGTGATGGCAGCAACCCTTCTCTACATCAAGAGCCGCGAACTGCTCCCCGCCGACAAGCAACCCGCCCCCGAGGGCGAAGAACCCGATGACCAAGATCCCCGCTGGGAGCTCATCCGCCGCCTCGTGGAGTACAAAAAATTCAAGGACGCCGCAGGCCAGCTCCAGGAACGCGAGGCCGTCATGGACCTCGTCTATGAACACAGGCCCGCTCGGTTCGACCCACCAGCCGAACCCGACACCCCACGGGGGCCCGTCTCCATCTTCGACCTCGTCCAGGCCGTCTCCGTCATCCTCAAGCGTCACTCGGAACGAAGTGATATCCGCGAGATCCAGGCGGACCCCCATACCGTCAGCGATCGAATCGACTTCCTCCGCTCGCTCATCGCCTCCCGGCCCACCTTCCGGTTCAGCGAGGTCTTCGAGGCGGCCAATACACGGACCGAGGTCGTCGTTACCTTTCTCGCGCTCCTGGAACTCATCCGGCTCAAGGTTCTGGTCGCCACACAAGCCGGTGACTTTGATGAGATCTTCATCGAGGCCGCGCCAGCTGGGCCAGATGCCCTCAAGGAACCCCCCACCGATACGGTCGCTCCCCCGCCGGCTCACCCCCCCGCCGACTTTGTCGTCCCCATGAACGACCAGCCGCCCGATCAACCCCCAGCAACCAACCCGGTCGGCAACCCGGCTTCCAGCCCCAGCCCAGCTTGACCCATGGAACTCAAGTTCATACTCGAGGCGCTCCTCCATACCTCCCAGAAACCGCTGTCCCCCGCTGAAATCCGCGATGTCCTCCAACGCACGGGGGCCGACGAGGGAGCTCACGAGACCGCCCGCGATCTCCAGAAGGCGTCCCTTGAAGACATCGAGGCAGCTCTCCAGGCCCTGAAGGCCGAGCACCATGCTGCACGGCGCTCCTACCATCTCGCCTGCATTGCCGGTTCTTGGCAATTTGTCACCTCGCCCGACGTTTCCCCGTGGCTCAAGACCTTCCTCGGGGTCAAGCCCAGGCCCACGCGCCTCTCGCAGCCCTCCCTCGAAACCCTAGCCATCATCGCCTATAGACAACCTATAACCCGCGCCGAAATCGAACAGATCCGCGGCGTGGCAGTCGATGGCGTCATCGCCACCCTCCGCGAGCGAAACCTTATCACCGAGGCTGGCCGGGCAGAGGTCATCGGACGCCCCATGCAGTACGCCACCACACAGGCATTCCTAGAGTATTTCGGCCTGGCCAAGCTCGACGAACTCCCTGCCGCAGACGAGCTACGCACCATCCCAGTCCAACGCCCACAGTCCCTACTCACCGTGGACCCGGGCCTAGCCACCGCGCCCGACTCGGCCCTGCAGCCGGAATTGCCAATCGAGTCCGTCGAACCAACCACCCCAGCCCCGTCCCAACCAAACAACCCCCAGCCAGCCGACGGGCCAGCAACGCCGCCAACCTCGCATCAAGAGACGGGCCCCGCCTTCTAGCCCCGCCTCGCCCGCCGCAGTTCGAGCAGGCGAAAGCGCATCCAGATTGAAAGCTTCCCGTGCTCAAGGAATCATCGGGACGCATCCGGCCCTTTCGCCCAAGTTAGCCAGACCAACAGCGCTGGAACTTTAGCCCCAAGCCGGGTATCCAACCCCAGCCATGGCGCAGTTCTCGTACAAGGCCCGAAGACGCAACGGCGAGTCCATCCAGGGCTCACTCGACGTCGCAGACCGGACCGCTGCCCTAGCGCACTTGGAGCGACAAGGGCTGTTGCCCATTCAAGTGGTGGCGGCCAAGGGGGCAAAGGCTGTTGATGCTTCCCAATCCAACCCAAGCCCCCCATCCTCACTCCTTCCCCAATCCCTGCGTTCACTCCTCCATCGCAAGCGCAAGCCCAAGCTTCAGGAGCTCGCGACGTACACCCAGCAGCTCGCCAACCTTCTCAGGGCTGGAATGCCACTCACCATGGCCCTCCACTCCATGTCCAGCCTGACGTCCAAGGGAATCCCAGGCGCCGTCTCGCAGCAGCTCAAGCAGGACGTCATCGAGGGCCGAAGCCTCTCTGACGCCATGAGTCGTCAGGCCGATATCTTCCCAGACCTCGTCATCAACATGGTCCGAGCCGGCGAGCAGTCCGGCGCCCTCGAGGAGGTCCTCCGACGACTCGCAGCCCACTTCGAGCGCTTCGCAGAAGTCCAGACCAAGTTCAAGTCCGCGATGATCTACCCGGTCTTCGTCTCGTTCTTCGGCCTCCTTCTGATCATCTTTTTCACCGCCGTCATGCTGCCCAAGTTCACCGAATTCTTCCAAAGCATGGAGCTTAAGGACGGTCTGCCGCTCGCAACGCGCATCGTCATAAATATCAGCGATTTCATGAAACTTTATGGCTGGTGGCTCATTCCTCTCGCCATCGCCACCATCTCTGTTGTCGTCCGCCGATATGGCGCCACGCACCATGGCCGCCGTCGCCTCGATGCCCTCAGACTCCGCCTCCCCATCTTCGGAGAAGTCACTCGCCTCAACCTCTTCGCCCAGATGGCTCGCATCCTCTCAACCCTCCTCGCCAACGGAGTTCCGGTCCTTCAAGCCCTCCGCATCACGGAGCAAATCGTCCCCAATGCCGTCATCAAGGATGCACTGGCCAAAACCCGCGAAGCCGTGACGGACGGCAAGACTCTCGCCCAGCCCCTCGCTCGGAGCGGCGTCTTTCCAGCCCTCATGATCGACCTCATCCGCATCGGCGAAGAAACAGGCGACGTCCCAGCCTCCCTCCTCAATGTCGCCGAAACCTATGAGTCCGACCTCAACGTCGCCCTCCGCTCCGTCATGAACATGATCGAGCCCTTCCTAATCGTCAGCCTCGCCGTCGTCATCGGCGGCCTCCTTGTCGGCGTCATGCAGGCCATGTTCGCCATCACCCAAAGCATACAAATGCGATGAAGCCGCGAGGGCGACCCGTCCCATGCCCCACCGCCTGCCATCGCAGGCAGCCCCACGTTCCTTCCCTCGCATTGCACCCACGCCGAGCCTTCACCCTCGTCGAGCTCCTCGTCGCTGTCGCCATAGGCCTCATCATACTCGGACTCGCTGTTCCCGTCCTCCGCGAGGTTCGCCGCCCCCCCATAACCCAGGCCACCAAGGACTTCCTCGACGCCTGCCAACACGCCCGGTCACGCGCCATCATGGAGGGACGGGCCACCCAAATCGCCATACGCAACGCGGGACGCGAGCTAGCCGTCGAGGCGGCCCCGGAGGGCGTTCTTGGAGCCGCCAATGGCGTAAGCTCCGCTTCCGCAAATGAATCCAGCTACCTAGGCCCACCCCCTTCCTTCCACCGCGAATTCCCGGAGGAAATCCTCTACGAACGCATTGACGTGAACACCGTTTCCTTCCTGCAATCCGCCGCCACAGCCATCCGCTTCTATCCCAACGGAACCTCAGACCAGTTCGCCGCCGTCATCACGTGGCGCCGCACCGATCCTCGCATCCTCACCATCGACATGATGACCGGCTTGGCCGAGGCCAAGGCACTCCCATGAACACCGGCCCCAGCCGCCAAAAACCTGATGTCACCCGAGCGTTTACACTGCTTGAAGTCGCCATCGCCTCCGCTGTCCTGGCGGTCGCTCTCTTCGCCATCCTCACCCTCTGCATCACCAACCTCCGTACCGCCCGCGCCCTCTGCCGCGTCCACGTCGATCCGTCGTCCGTAGCCGCGCTCCTCAGCCTTACCAACCGACTTGAGGAGGGAATTGACTCTGGGGACTTCGGGGATGTGAACCCCGGATATTCGTGGACCCGGCGCATATCCGAGTTCGACTTCGGGAACGGGGGCGTTTCCAACGGCCTTTTCCTTGTGGAAATCGAGGTCACCGGAGGTGCCGGCACCAGTCCGGACCGCTCCACCATGCAGTTCCTCTTGTATCGGCCCGACTCCACCCGAAGGGCAGGGCGATGAACCTCACGACCCGACTCCGGTCCAAGCGCCGAAGGTGGCACCTCCAGGCCCCCTGCGCCGCCTTCACTCTCCTCGAGGTCCTTGTCGCCCTCGCCATCTTCGCCATCGTTCTCTCTCTCTTGTACGGCACATGGCGCATCCTTATGCAGAGCAGCTCCGCCGGCCTCCGACTCGCCGCCAATGCCCAGCGCCAACGCAACGCCATCCAAGCCGTCCAGGAAGCCCTCGCCTCCGCTGTCCTCTTCGCCGCCAATGCCCGCCATTACTCCTTCCTCGCAGACAACGAAGGCGGCCAATCCGCTCTTTCCTTCGTCGCCCACCTCGCCCCCTCCTTCCCGGGCTCCGGCTTCTTTGAGGGAGAGCAGGTCCGCCGCGTTACCTTTACCGTGGAGCCTGACCCAGATGGCCGCCCGGCACTCTACCTCCGCCAGAACAGCATTCTCGACCAGGTAGCGGACGACCCGCGCACCTTCCCCGTCCTCTTGGCTGGGGACGTCTCCGCATTCGAGGTCAGCTTCTGGGACCCCCGAAAAAACGAGTTCCATCCAGCATGGACGCTGACCAACCAGCTCCCCGCCGCTGTACGCATTTCATTGGCCTTCGGTCGCCGTTCGACGTCATCAGCGCCCGCCACTGAGGCCGTCACTCGAATTGTACGTCTCCCGTCAGCAGGCGTTGCCTCCGAAGCCCAGGCTGGACTCCCAGGATCCCCAAACCCGTGAACAGCCAAGCGCAGGCCCAATGCGGGAAAAAACCATCCCGCCATGCCGCCGCCCTCGTCATCGTCATGGTCCTCGTCCTCGCCATGGCCGTCGTCGCCGGCGCATTCGCTTACGCCATGAAGGTCGAGGCGCGCCTGGCCATGAATACACGCTCCGGCCCCCAGCTGGAATGGCTCGGCCGCTCCGGCGTTGAAATGGCCAAGTGGATCCTCCAACAACAACGAGCCATCCCAGGCGAGGGCATGTACGACGGGCTCAATCAGTTCTGGGCCGGCGGCCCAGGGCCTATAGATTCCGCTGATAATCCCTATATGGGACTCAATCTCAGCAACATCCGCATCGGCGAGGGCGACATCGCGCTACAGATCATCGATCTCGAGCGCCGCATCAACATCAACACCGCCCCGGAACCCCTCCTCGAACTCGCCTTCCAGTTGCTTGGATCCGGTGCCGGAGAAGCCTCCCTTATTGCCGCAGCCATCATGGACTGGCGTGACCGGGATGACATGGAAAGCGCCAAGGGAGGCGCGGAACAAGGCTACTACGCGGCGCTCAACCCACCCTATGCCCCCAAAAACGGGCCCATCGACGACCTGTCAGAACTCCTGCGTGTCCGCGGCATCTCGCCGGGCTTGTACTGGGGCGACAGGGCTTCGGGCTTCCAAGGGTCCCGTCGGGCTCGCACGAGCCCAGGCGAGATTGTGACTGCAGTAGCCCCCGACCTCACAGGGGCCGGCTGCGTGGACGTTTTTACATCTATATCATCCAGCCGCGTGAACGTGAACACGGCACCCCTGGCCGTCCTCAGGGTGCTTCTTGGAGGAGACGAGGGATTGGCACGCCAAATTATAGAACGTCGTGCAGGCCCTGACGGTCAGGAGGGAACCTTGGATGACACCCCCTTCCGAAACCTCGCTGAGATACCAGGAGCCGGCATGAACCAAGGCAACGTCTTCGGGATCCAGAGCACCGTGTTTGAGGTCCACGTTGAGGCACGCCTGGGAAGCGCCAAGGGACGATACGTCGGCATCCTGCGGCGCGGGGCCAACCGTGAGGGACAAGTCATGCTGTTCCATTCAGAATAGATAACCGCCTCATTTACAACGCGTTGCAACCAGAAGAGGATCGGATCGCGGATTCCACTGCCACTCAAAGGGGCGCTTCGTGCGCCAAAAAAATGTCGATTTACCCTCTATCGCTCCAACTTAGCGCGTACTCTGGCCAAAGGATTTTGGCCAAAAACCCCAGCAAAACAGCCCTAAAACAACCCAACACGAATATTTTCAAAAAAACCATTGCCAGCGGGAGGGTGCCTCGATAGAAAGGTGTCGTTCTTTGCGACGGTTACAGCGCAGCGCAGCAAACGACGGGAATCAATACCCGGCTGCTCCGGTAAACAGGGCGGCAGGCAGTTTCGTCGTCTCGTTGCGCGGTGATGGTTGCAGTTCCTTGAAATTCGATTTGTGCGATGAGAAACAAGCCCGGTTGGAGCTGGTGAAAACCGGCGTCCAACCAACAAGTCAGTAATGTTTGAGTGTCGGTCGTTTGATCGAAACCAGACAAATTTTCTACGGAGAGTTTGATTCTGGCTCAGAACGAACGCTGGCGGCGTGGATAAGACATGCAAGTCGGACGCTAGGCAGCGGGTAGCAATATTCGATGCCTGGAGTGGCGTAAGGGTGCGTAACACGTGGGTAATTTGCCTGGAAGCCCGGGATAACTCCGAGAAATCGGAGCTAATACCGGATGTGACCAAGGGGTGGCATCATCCCTTGCTCAAAGTCGGGGACCGCAAGGCCTGACACTTTTAGATAAGCCCGCGGCCTATCAGCTAGTTGGCGAGGTAACGGCTCACCAAGGCGAAGACGGGTAGCTGGTCTGAGAGGACGACCAGCCACACTGGAACTGAGACACGGTCCAGACACCTACGGGTGGCAGCAGTCGAGAATTTTTCACAATGGGGGAAACCCTGATGGAGCGACGCCGCGTGGGGGAAGAATGGCTTCGGCCCGTAAACCCCTGTCATTTGCGAACAAACCCCGTCCCTGAACAAGGGGCGGGCTGATAGTAGCAGAAGAGGAAGGGACGGCTAACTCTGTGCCAGCAGCCGCGGTAAGACAGAGGTCCCAAGCGTTGTTCGGATTCACTGGGCGTAAAGGGTGCGTAGGCGGCAAGGTAAGTTTGTGGTGAAATCTCCGGGCTTAACCCGGAAAATGCCCTGAATACTATCTTGCTAGAGGATCGGAGGGGAGACTGGAATTCTCGGTGTAGCAGTGAAATGCGTAGATATCGAGAGGAACACCAGTGGCGAAGGCGAGTCTCTGGACGATACCTGACGCTGAGGCACGAAAGCCAGGGGAGCAAACGGGATTAGATACCCCGGTAGTCCTGGCCCTAAACGGTGCGCACTTGCTGTGGGCGGATTCGACCCCGCCCGTGGCGTAGGAAACCCGATAAGTGCGCCGCCTGGGGAGTACGGTCGCAAGATTAAAACTCAAAGAAATTGACGGGGGCCTGCACAAGCGGTGGAGTATGTGGCTTAATTCGATGCAACGCGAAGAACCTTACCTGGCCTTGACATGCACGTGGTAGAAGCGCGAAAGCGTAACGATCCTAGCAATAGGAAGCGTGCACAGGTGCTGCATGGCTGTCGTCAGCTCGTGTCGTGAGATGTTGGGTTAAGTCCCGCAACGAGCGCAACCCCTACGTCCTGTTGCCACCGGCCCGCAAGGGCCGAGCACTCTGGACGGACTGCCTCGCTTCAACGAGGAGGAAGGTGGGGATGACGTCAAGTCAGTATGGCCCTTACGGCCAGGGCTGCACACGTACTACAATGCCCGGCACAGAGGGGAGCAAGCCAGCAATGGCAAGCCAATCCTTAAAACCGGGCCCAGTTCAGATTGTCGGCTGCAACTCGCCGGCATGAAGCTGGAATCGCTAGTAATGGCGCATCAGCTACGGCGCCGTGAATACGTTCCCAGGCCTTGTACACACCGCCCGTCACATCATGAAAGCCGTCTGTACCCAAAGCCGCCGGGCCAACCGCAAGGAGGCAGGCGCCTAAGGTATGGATGGTGATTGGGATGAAGTCGTAACAAGGTAGCCGTAGGGGAACCTGCGGCTGGATCACCTCCTTTCTAGGGAGAAACCAAGCAGGACATCGTGCCTGCCTAGGTCGGACGTCGCCCCAGGGCGACGTGGCTTGTCTCATCGCACAAATCGGGTTCCAAGGAAGATCTTTGACCGCGTGGGAAGGGGTCGTGGCATCGGCTGGAGAAGGGTCCCCCGGGGGGCTGTAGCTCAGTTGGTAGAGCGGTAGCTTTGCAAGCTATAGGTCAGGAGTTCGAGCCTCCTCAGCTCCACCAACTTGCCGTGATCCATCCCCAACCGTGGGCTTGTAGCTCAGTTGGTTAGAGCATGCGCTTGATAAGCGCAGGGTCACTGGTTCGAGTCCAGTCAGGCCCACCACGCGGGCGTTTTCGACGGCGCTGCCGTCGTTCTTTGAAAATTGCACACAATTTAGGGCAAAATACAGTTAATCGCTGAGAGGGACCGGCCAAGGGCCGGAATCCAATTGCGATCAAGCTACTAAGGGCAAGCGGTGAATGCCTTGGTGTCAGGAGGCGATGAAGGACGTGGTAAGCTGCGATAAGTCACGGGGAGCCGCAAACAGGCGTTGATCCGTGAATTTCCGAATGGGGAAACCCATCCCGCTCTGCGGGATTCCGCTGGATGAATTCATAGTCCAACGGGGCGAGACCTGCTGAAGTGAAACATCTCAGTAAGCAGAGGAAAAGAAAACGAAGTGATTCCGTAAGTAGTGGCGAGCGAAAGCGGAGGAGCCTAAACCGGCCGGACTTGTCCGGCCGGGGTTGAGGGACCCCGACGTGGGAGCTGCAATGCGAGCCGAACAGGCTGGAAGGCCTGGCCAGAGAGCGTGAGAGGCGCGTAGGCGAAGCAAAGCAGCCCCTAGGGGCATCCCAAGTAGCGCGATGCACGTGAAACTTCGCGCGAATCCGTCCAGACCACTGGATAAGGCTAAATACTACCTGGCAACCGATAGTGAACAAGTACCGCGAGGGAAAGGCGAAAAGAACCCCTGCGATGGGAGTGAAAGAGATCCTGCAACCACTTGCCTACAATGTGTCGAAGTCCCGCAAGGGATGACGGCCTGCCTTTTGCATAATGAGTCTGCGAGTTATTGTTCGTGGCAAGCGTAACCCTTCTTGGGGCACGCGAAGCGAAAGCGAGTATGAAACGTGCGTCCAGTCGCGAGCAATAGACCCGAAGCGGAGGTGATCTACCCTTGAGCAGGTTGAAACCAAGGTAACACTTGGTGGAGGACCGAACTCGTGAATGTTGAAAAATTCTGAGATGACTTGAGGGTAGGAGCGAAAGACTAATCAAACCCCGTGATAGCTGGTTCTCCCCGAAATCGCTTGAGGGCGAGCGTTGGGTTAGTAAACCGAGGAGGTAGAGCACTGGATGGCTTAGGGTCCACACCAGGATGCCAAAACCAATCAAACTCCGAATTCCTCGGGAACCATTACCCCAGCATTCAGACGGTGGGGGATAAGCTCCATCGTCGAGAGGGCAACAGCCCAGACCGCCGGCTAAGGCGCCTAAATGACGCTGAGTGGAAAGGATGTGACGTTACTTGGACAGTGAGGATGTTGGCCTAGAGGCAGCCATCATTTAAACAATGCGTAATAGCTGACTCATCGAGTGATGTCGCGCCGAAAATGATTGGCGATAAGCGTCATGCCGAAGCTGCGGGATGCACGGGACCTCGGTTCCGTGCATCGGTAGGGGAGCGTAATCGTTGCTGCGAAGGTCGTCCGAAAGGAGGGCTGGAGCGGCGATTAGTGAGAATGCAGACACGAGTAGCGATAAACCGGGTAAGAATCCCGGTCGCCGTAAACCCAAGGTTTCCTGGGCCAGGTTCGTCCTCCCAGGGTTAGTCGGGAGCTAAGACGAGGTCGTAGGACGTAGTCGATGCACAGCCGGTCAACATTCCGGCACCCGGCGGGGTCAAACCGTTGGTGACGCAGAGAGGAAAGCGGACAAGTCATTGAAAGACAGAGCCGAGGGGCAACCCGAAGCGAACCGCCGGACGATCTGCCTAGAAAACCCAACGGCCCTTTCCCCGTCGGCCCGTACCGCAAACCGACACAGGTGGGTGGGTCGAGTAGACCAAGGCGCGCGAGAGAGCCCTCTCTAAGGAACTCGGCAAATTAGCCCCGTAACTTCGGGAAAAGGGGTGCTCGCTTCGGCGAGCCACAGTAAATTGCGTTTAGCGACTGTTTAACAAAAACACAGCACTCTGCAACGTCGTGAAGACAACGTATAGGGTGTGACAAGTGACCAATGCGGAAAGATCAAGGCAAGGGGTTAGCCGCAAGGCGAGGCTCCGAACCTAAGTCCCCGTGAATGTCGGCCGTAACTATAACGGTCCTAAGGTAGCGAAATTCCTTGTCGGGTAAGTTCCGACCTGCACGAATCTTGTAACGACTGAACGACTGTCTCGGAGAGGAACTCGGCGAAACTGTAGTTGCGGTGAAGATGCCGCATGCCCGCAGTAGGACGGAAAGACCCTATGCACCTTTACTGTAAGCTCGTATTGGCTTCTGGTTGTTGATGCTTAGCGTAGGTGGGAGACTTTGAAGGCATGGCCTCGGTTGTGCTGGAGTCGCAATGTGAAACACCACTCTTCTTCAACTAGGAGTCTAACCTCGATCCCGTTAGCCGGGCGAGGGACAGTGCGTGCGGGTCAGTTTGGCTGGGGCGGCTTCCTCCCAAATGGTAACGGAGGAGCGCGAAGCTTGGCTCAGCATGGTTGGCAACCATGCGTTGAGGGTATGGCTAGAAGCCAGGTTAACTGCGAGACCCACAAGTCGAGCAGGTGCGAAAGCAGGCCCAAATGATCCGATGGTTGAATGTGGAATTGCCATCGCTCAACGGACAAAAGGTACGCTAGGGATAACAGGCTGATCGGGTCCAAGAGTTCACATCGACGACCCGGTTTGGCACCTCGATGTCGGCTCATCGCATCCTGGGGCTGGAGAAGGTCCCAAGGGTCCGGCTGTTCGCCGGTTAAAGCGGTACGCGAGCTGGGTTCAGAACGTCGTGAGACAGTTCGGTCCTTATCCACTGTGGGCGCAGGAAACTTGAGGGGTTCATTCCCTAGTACGAGAGGACCGGGAATGACGCACTTCTGGTGTGGCAGTTGTCGTGTCAACGGCAGCGCTGCGTAGCCATGTGCGGAAGAGATAAGCGCTGAAAGCATCTAAGTGCCAAGCTCATCCCAAGATATGGTTTCCCGGGGATTTATCCCCCTGAAGACCCCTGGCAGACTACCAGGTTGATAGGCTGGGCGTGCAAGTGCCGCGAGGCATTGAGCGGACCAGTACTAATCGGTCGTGAGGCTTGATTGCTTCCCGTTCGGAAGCATCCTTCTTGGCGCTGTATTTACCCGTTGTGTGCAATTTTCAGGGAACGGCCGTGGCGCTGGTTCTTGGACATTTTTCGGTGGCTATGAAGCAGTGGTCCGACCCGATCCCATCCCGAACTCGGCCGTCAAACGCTGCATTGCCGATGGTAGTGCCTGTATAGCTTGCGCGAGAGTAGGTAGCCGCCGTTCCTTTCTTGGGACCCGGGTTCAGTTGAGCCCGGGTCCCTTTTTTTTAACGGATGCGTCCGCCCGCCCACCGCCCTCTTTGGTGTCCCTTCGGCAAGCGTGCGGGACGGGGTGGTGGCGGATGGTGAAGACTGTGTGGCGATCACGACGCCACCGGAGTTCTCCTCAGCGGATTTGCTGGTCTTGCGACAACAACTGGCGGATTGGCGCGGGCGGCAGCCCGGCCGGCCCCGGCTGCCCGCCGCCGTTGGGGAGGCCGCCGCCGCGATCGCCCAGCACCAGGGACCCTCCCGCGTC
>JBJSZF010000761.1:0-5355 GCA_046090125.1 Verrucomicrobiota bacterium | reverse complement strand
GTCCGGGCCGCGCGTGGTGTCGGGCACGGTCCTTGTGGGGGATCGCCTGGTGGCTCCCGATGGCGAGCTCGGTACTGGGCGGGGTGAGTCCTACATGGCGGGCCATCTTCGCACCGCCGTGGGCAATTCCTACCATCCCGGTGCCTACGTGGATCCGTTGACGCAGGGCTTCGAGGCGGCGGCCATGGGTGCCATCATCCCGGTCAATGCCATCCCTGGCCGCAACCAGCTTGAGGTTTGGTGGTTTCGGCGAGACAAGGTCCAGCCCACGCGAGGCATCGTTCCCATCGCGTGGCCGTCGGCAATTGGACGCTACACGATCCAGTACCCCGCGAATCCCCGCGAGATCGTGCTAGCCAGCAACGCGGGCACAGGGGGGTTGGCGAGCCTAGAGGCCAAGGGGTCCATTTATTACGAGAACGACCGCACCCGGCCCGGGTACAATCCCAACGAGGAGCACGCCATGATGATTGGCGGCCAGGGGTGGGCGTTGCGGGACGACCTCAACATCACCACGGCCACCTCGGACTTTTCGTCGTTGCCCTTCGTGTTGATCAGCTATTTCGGGCCCGACAACCGTCCAAGCATGGCGGCATTCAGGGTGCTTCGGGAGAAGCCGTCGGCGGGCTGGATCTTTGATTACGTGGTGGATGCGGGGACGATCCTGCAAGCCCCCATGCCCTTGCCCTTGATTCCGCCTCCCACCGAGGGCGAGGGCGTCGATTTGGTGAACTACAACGTCGAGGTGCGTAGGTCCGGGGCGGATCTCCCGACCGGTTGGAATGCCTCAACGGACGAGGCGGGGGCCTATGCGCACTACCGCCGGTTCACCCTGCGCGACCGCAAGGAGGCCTTTTGGGTGTACCGCGGGCTGCATACGGAGCCCAACCTCGCGGCCGGCAGGTACGTGCCGGCATCAGCAACCTTCGCGGCGATGGCCAAGGCGGATGCGGTGGTGGGGCGGGTTTTCCGGCATTACATCCATGCATCGCGCCGTGCGCAGGGCCTTGTCATGAGCGTGGACGCGGCCACGCCTCTGCCCACTTGGATGGCGATCGGCTCCGATATGGAGGGTGTCTTTCTTGAGGGACGGCCTGATGTCGTGAGCGCCACGAAGACCTACAACCTGACGCTGACAGACGCGGGCATTGGGCAATCCGTGGCTTTGGCCTTTAGCATGGAGGTAAAGGCGTCCGGTGCGGACACACCCCAGGGACCGTTGCGCATCTCGCGCACGATGGAGGACTTGTCGCAGGCGGAGTTCCGGGGGAGGCCGCCGT
The DNA here is from genome assembly GCA_046090125.1 of Verrucomicrobiota bacterium. GTDB lineage: Bacteria > Verrucomicrobiota > Verrucomicrobiia > Limisphaerales > UBA9464 > UBA6176. The sequence goes on along the minus strand of JBJSZF010000761.1, from coordinate 4,075 downwards.
ATCTGGCGGCCCAGCCAACGGATGCGAACAGCTTCACGATGCGTTTTTGCTACAAGACGCAGGAGGGGTTTGCATGGCCGAAGGAAGCGGTCCCCGTGGGGACGATCGTTCCGTATCTGAGGAAGCAGGTGGTCGGGGGCTATTCTGGGGAATCCACGTCCAAGACCGGTGGGTTGGAGATCGTGTATCGCCCGGCGTGGCCCGCGTTGCCCGCGCTGATGCAGGTGGGCCAGACGTTGACGACCCCGGTGGCGGGCCTTCCGGACCTGCGGAGCCAGTCCAGCGCGGAGGTGATCTACCAGCAGTCGATCGCCCGGAACTTCACGACGAAGCCCGCCAGCGTGGCGTTGATAGATCCAACGCGCGCCAAGACGGCGTCCTTGGAAGCGTTTGGGTTGTCTGCGTTGCCGACCGGAGTCTTGGCGGAGGCCTATCAAGGCAAGTTCTATTTCCCGAACCTGCCGCCGCACCTGGCTTCGCGGGTGTACTTCGATCCCAATGTCGGGGCGAAGGGCTCGTTGGTCTTGAAGGGGGAGCGAGCGGGGGACGAGGCCACCGGCCAGTATCTCAGGCTGAACGTGCTGCGGGGCCTGGGGAGCAAGCAGGATTTGCAATGGGTGCTGGACCTGTGCCCGGCCTCGCCCGCCGCGCAGAAGACCAGTTGGGACAACATGGTCAAGGGCTTGGCGACCTCGGTGGAGACGTTTGTGGAGAACGAGGAGGTGCCGGGGCAGTTCATCGTGGAGCCGCTGAGGACGGCGAGGGTGGGCGTGGACAGCGTCGTGGAGATCAGCGACGACGACACGGCGGTGGACTCGTATGCGATGAGCGCGATGGGGCCGGGCATGGGCTATGTCACGTTGTTGGTGGGGAATGGCCGGGCGTTCACGGAGCCTGGCGAACCGGTCTCCATGCATGTCTTCCGCGTGGGCGGACCCCTTTGGCCTGGCGAGCTGCGGGTGGTGCCCTCGCTCAATCCGCTCAATGAGTTGCTGACGATGGAGCACACGCCGGACCTTGGGGGAAGGCATGGGCAGTTTGAGTATGAGTGGAAGATTGCCGCACCCGTGGATGGAGGGCCTCCGTCGAAGGGGAACCTGAGTCTTTGGCAGGACTTGCAGTCCGGGGTTGGCTTGCCGCGGTACACGCTGGGGGGGGCGGGCGTCCAGGTGTTGGCCGACAATTACCTGATGGTGAGGTACCGGCTTGCGGGCGGGACGGATCCTGTGCTGGGGCAGTGGTCGCCTTGGTCTGATCCGCAATTGGCCGAGGGCTGGGTCAAGCGGGTGTTGGCTGGGATCAACCCGTTCCAGCAGCGGGTCAAGGACCTGTATAACAACGCCGTGAACATGGACGTCAGCTCGCTCACGCAGGCAGGTCGCAGGTGGGAGGGGGCGATCGCGCTGAACTTGGCGAACATCAACCGCTTTGGATTGATCGAGATCTACGAGACGGTGTCGCGGCGGGCACGGGATCTGAGCATCCATGCCGGGATCAACTATGGGCCAGCGAATGACGCCCTGCTGTTGGTCTCCGGTTATCTCAATGATTTGTACACGATCTTGGGCAACGAGGCGGCGGCGGACGCGGCGGACCCCACGATCTCCACGGCGACGGCGGCGGGTGTTCAAAACAGCATTGCCACGGCTCGGTTCTCCTTTGCCGGGCAGGTGGGCTCGTTGCTGGAGGAGGAACTGGGCTTGTTGCGGGGCCGCGACGACTTCATGCAGCCGGGCGTCCAGTCGGCCCCGGCCTACAACCGCATGTGGTGGAACTACACGCGCGGCATCGCCTCGGGCGAAGTCACGTATGCCGAGAACTACAACATCCAGGACCTGAACAACGACGGAGTGATCGACGCGGCCGATGCGGCCATTGCGTTTCCGCAGGGGCACGGGGATGCGTACGGGCATTACCTGACGGCGTTGAAGGGGTATTACGGATTGATCCTCAACGAGAAGTTTGACTGGGTGCCCCGGAGCGAGGCGGTGTTGATCCTCGGGAAGGCGGTGTCGGTGGACTATGCGGACGAGCGAAAGTTTGCGGGGGCGGCCGGGGCGTTGAGCCAGACGGCGCTGGACGTGCTGAAGCTGGTGTTTCGGCAGTCGTATCGCTCGCAGGGCGGGCTGGGTTGGGACCGTTTTGGGGAGACGCGGGCCAACACGAATCGTGCCGTGCCCTCGGTTCGGCACTGGGGCTTGGACCATTGGGCCACGCGCGCCGGGCAGGGATCCTATGTGCACTGGCTGGTGGGCAACTCGATGTTGCCGGAGGTGGATCCCGACCCAACGCACGAGGGCATCCAGAAGATCGACCGGACGACGGTGCCGGAGTTGTCCCAGCTGCCCTTGAACCATGAGGAGATCCAAAGGTTGCTGGACGGGGCTGAGGCGGGGTTGACGCCGTTGGGTTTGTCCTTGGGAAGCATTGCGTTCGACCTGAACCCCAACACGGTCGTGGGGGCGCAGCCGCAGGGGCACTTCGAGCAGGTTTACAAGCGGGCGGTAGAGAGCCTTGAGAATGCGGCGGCGGCCTATGCGGACGCGAGCCGGATCACGACGGACCTGGCGAGCGAGACGGACACGCTGGAGAAGGACAAGCACACCATCATCGACTCGGAAAGGGCGATGACGGCCAGGCTCATCGAGCTCTACGGGACCCCGTACACCGATGACATCGGGCCGGGCAAGACGTATCCGCAGGACTACGACGGGCCGGACCTGTTGCACTACCTCTACGTGGACATGCCCGAGTATGGCTTCCCCGCGTCCACAACGGCTGACTTTGGCGATGAAGACACGTTTGAGGTTCCAATACCGGACGTGCTGGAGCCTTGGGGGGAATCGATTGACGAGAAGTTTTTCCAGTCATGGGAGAACGGCAAGGGCTCGTTGGGGAGTTTCTATGATGCGATGCAGTTCCCCGTGCTGACGAACATCACGGTGAAGATCACGGCGGAGGGCTACACGCCGCGTCCCGACGATTGGACGGGACGTCGCCGTTCGCCGGGGACGATCCAGCAGGCGGTCTCCAAGGTGATCGCCTCCCACCGGAGGTTGGTGGAGGGGTGGGATGACTTGGATGGGGCGGTGAAGGCGTGGCAGAAATCGATGAGCTTGTTCCGGGCCAACTGGGGCACGGCGCAGGAAATCAACTCGCTGGAGAAGGACCTGTTGATCGCGCAGCAGACGCTTCAGTCGGTGCTGTTGGCCAACGACCTTTTTGAGCTCTACCAAGAGTCGATTCAAGAGGACATTGTGTTCGCGACGGACTCTATTAGCGAAGCGATCCCGGGCAGCTTTGTCGTGGGCTTGGCGAATGGCGGCGACCTGACCTCGGCGGCCCGGTCGGCCGTGGAGATGGCGGGCTACTCGATCGTGAGCACCCTAGACAAGGTGACGTTGGTACGGCAAACGATCGTCAAGGCCCTTGAGTTTGCCACCACGACCGCAGACCAGTGGGTGCGGTATGACAAGATTATCCCAAGGGAGCGAAGGATGGAGCTTCGGCAGTCCCTGATGGACCTCTCGGTCCAGGTGGAGGATTTGCAGGGATTGCTTTGGGCGATCAACACCCGCAAGCGCGAGCTGAATGATGCGGAGCTTTCGCTTCGGTCCTTGGTGGCCGAGGGCGAGCGGTTGCAGGCGGACCGTCTGGCGTTCCGTCGGCGTGCGGCGGCGATGATCCAAGGGTATCGGACTCGGGACGTCGCGTATCGGCTGTTCCGGAACGAGAAGCTGGACCGTTATCGCTCCTTGATGGAGCTCGCTTCCCAATACGCGTTGTTGGCGGCGAATGCCTACGATTACGACACGGGCCTTCTGGGCACGGCGAGCGGGCGGGCTTTCATGGACCGGATCATCCAGGCGCGGGCGCTGGGCGTGGTGCAGAACGGGGTGCCCCAGTTCACGGGGAGCCGGATCGGGGACTCCGGGTTGTCCGGCGCGCTGGCGGAGTTGTATGCGGACTGGTCCGTGCTCAAGGGGCGGCTGGGTTTCAACAACCCGGATGCCTATGGGACGACGGTTTCGTTGAGGATGGAGAAGCATCGGATCCTGCCCGGGACCGACGGGGA
>JBJSZF010000760.1:0-4450 GCA_046090125.1 Verrucomicrobiota bacterium | reverse complement strand
TACTTGTAGGCCATCGCCCAGCGCGGGTACTTCTCGGTGTCCCGCAGGTGCCGGCGCAGCGCCATGTCGTCCAGCTTCACCACCGCCCCGTCCGTCTCGTACCCGAAGGCGTGCCGTGCGACGTTGAGTTGCTGGATGGCGTCCAGCACCTCGTTGTGAGAGCGCGCCCGCCAGGTGCGCTCCGGAACGGGGAGCCCGAGGGACCGGAGCCATGCCACGAGCGCGGTCTGGTAAGCGGGGGGCTCGGGGCATTCGATTTCCCCGAGGCCATAGGTGACGACGCGCAGGGGACGTTGGGCGACGAGCTTGGGGTCGAGTTGCTTGAGGGACCCGGCGGTGGCGTTGCGAGGGTTGGCGAAGGGTTCCTCGTCCTCCCGTTGCCGGTCCGCGTTCAGGCGCGAGAAGCCATCGGTGGGCATGAACACCTCGCCGCGGACCTCCAGGATGCGCGGAACGGGCAGTCCGAGGGCGTGCTCCAGGCGAAGGGGCAGGTTGCGAACGGTGCGGAGGTTGGCCGTCACGTCGTCACCCGTGGCACCGTCGCCCCGGGTGGCGCCCTGCACGAAGAGGCCGTCCTCGTACCGAAGGGAGATGGCGACGCCGTCGACCTTGGGCTCGACGGTCCAGGCGGGGGCGTCGTCGTGCGCGAGATGGCCCAGCTTGCGCAGGTCGGACTCGGCCCGAGCGAGGAAGGCGCGGACCTCGGCCTCCGAGTAGGTGTTCTCGAGGCTCTTCATGGGCACCCGATGCGTCACCTTGTCGAAGCCCTTGAGCGGGGCGCAGCCCACGCGGCGGGTGGGCGAGTCGGGCGTCGCCAGGGCGGGGTGGGCCGCCTCCAGCTCGACGAGGCGCCGGTAAAGGCGGTCGTACTCGAAGTCCGAAATGACCGGACGCGCCTCGACGTAGTAGGCGTGGTCGTGGGCACGGACCCGCGTGACCAGGTCGGCGTGCTCGCGTGCGGCGGCCTCGGAGATCATGTGGGGAGATGGGAACGAGGGCATGGGCGGGCGGCAAGGGTTCGTTGGGCTGCCTTGAGGACCTCTGGACGGGCCGGAAATCGACGTCAGCCGGGCTTTCGTCCGGGGTGGTTCTTGGACACGATGTCTTGAGTGCTGGGCTTGGGCATGAGGACATGCCAACGGTCAGGTCGTGGATCTCCGGCCGTCAGGCCGGAGCGCGGGATGGGAACAAGCGCATGAAGACAGTGGGACGAGGTTCTTGGGTGACGTGGCCGCAGTGGGGGCACGCGCGGCAGGATGTGCCGGCCGGGGTCGTGGTGTTCCTCGTGGCGTTGCCGTTGTGCCTTGGGGTGTCCTTGGCGTCGGGGGTGCCCGCGACGGCAGGCATCCTTGCGGGACTGATTGGGGGGATCGTCGTGGGGCTGATGTCGGGCTCGGAGCTGTCCGTGAGCGGGCCGGCGGCGGGGTTGGTGGCGATCGTGCTGGCGTCGTTGGAAAAGCTGGGGGGCGCGGGCAAGCCCGGGACCTTGGAGGCGTTGGGCACGGCGGTGGCCTTGTCGGGCTTGATGCAGGTGGCGCTGGGCCTCGCCCGTGCGGGCGCAGTGGGGGACTTCATCCCGAACTCGGTGATCAAGGGGATGCTGGCGGCGATTGGGCTGGTGATTGTGTTCAAGCAACTGCCGCATGCGCTGGGGGACGACCGCGACTTCGAGGGGGACGAGAGCTTCCAGCAAGGGGACCAGCACAACACCTTCACGGAGATCCTGTCGGCACTGGGCTCGGTTAGCGGAGTGGCGCTGCTGATTTCCGCGGCGAGCCTCGTGGTGTTGTTTGGGTGGGAGGGATCGTGGATGAAGCGGTTCCGGTGGCGCGGGGTGGTGCCCCCGGCCCTCCTCTGCGTGCTGATGGGCGTGGGGATCAACGAGGTGGCCGCCGTGGTGAAGCCGGAGTGGGCGTTGACCGCAGCCAAGGGCCAACTTGTCCAATTGCCCGCCGTGTCGGGTTTGTCCGACGTCGGGAGCATCTTTGTCTGGCCCAGCCTCGGCGCGCTGGCCCGGCCCGAGGTGTGGACCGTGGCGGTGACGATCGCCCTGGTCGGGAGCATTGAAACGCTGCTGTGCATCGAGGCCACCGACAAGCTGGACCCTGAGAAGCGGATCTCGGACCCCAATCGCGAACTGCGCGCGCAAGGCGTTGGCAACCTGGTGTCGGGGCTGGCAGGCGGGCTCCCCATCACGTCGGTGATCGTGCGGAGCTCCGCGAACATCTACGGGGGCGCCCGGACGCGGTTGTCCACGGTGGTGCATGGCGTCCTGCTGCTGGCGTCGCTGCTGCTGCTGGGGCGATGGCTGAACCGCATCCCGTTGGCCGCGCTGGCCGCCGTGCTGATCGCGGTGGGCTACAAGCTGGCGGCGCCCCAGGTGATGCGGGCGATGTGGCGCCAGGGTTGGGCGCAGTTCGCGCCCTTCGCCATCACGGTGGCGGCCATCGTCTTCACGGACCTGCTCAAGGGGATTGCGACGGGGCTGGTAGCCGGCCTGTTCTTTGTCGTGCGCGCCAACCGCCACTCGGCGCTGGCCCTCGTGCACGATGGGCGGGATTGGATGCTGCGCTTCAACAAGGACATCCTGTTCATCCACAAGCAGGAGCTGAAGCGTTGCCTGCGCCAGGTGCCCGACGGCGCGCGCCTCATGATCAACGGCACGGCGGCCCAGGTCGTGGACCGGGACATTTACGAGACGCTCGAGGAGTTCGAGACCGCCGCGCGGTATCGGAACATCACCATCGAACGACACAACGTGGCGGGGAAGGAGCGTCCCCTCGCCCTCAGAAAGGGAGGTTCCCGTGGATAGCTATCGCAGGCTCTTGCTCAACAACATGGCATGGGTGGAGGACAAGCTGAACCTCCGACCGGACTACTTCACGCGCCATTCCCTGGTTCAACGGCCGGAATTTTTGTGGATTGGGTGTTCGGACAGCCGCGTGCCCGCCGAGGAGGTGACCGGCGTCGAGCCCGGCGAGCTCTTCGTCCACCGCAACGTGGCCAACCTCGTCATCCATACCGACTTCAACATGCTGTCGGTCGTCCAGTATGCCGTCGAGGTCCTCAAGGTCCGCCACATCATCGTGTGCGGGCACTACGGCTGCGGCGGCGTGAAGACGGCCCTGACGCGCCAACACCTGGGACTGATCAACAAGTGGCTCCGGCACATCAAGGACGTTTACCGGCTCCATGCCGCCGAGCTCGACGCCCTTCCCGAGGGCGATGCCCGGACCAACCGCCTCATCGAGCTGAACGTCGCCGAGCAGGTCAATCACCTCGCCGAGTTGTCCTTCGTCCAGCGCGCATGGAAGACGGAGGCCCGCCCCATGCTCCACGGCTGGATCTACGACATCCACTCAGGCCGCCTGAAGACCGTCCGCAAGATCGACCCCGGCCAGCTGCCGCATGACATCTACGTGTACGAGTTCCCGGACGAGGGGCCGGGCGGGTCCTAGGCCACCGGCGTTGCCGGGGCCCAGCCACGGAGCGAGCCGATGTCCAACACGCACGTTGAATCCACTCGGGAAACATTCGGCGGGCGCGCCAAGGGGTCGTGCGCCGGGGCCGTCTTTGGCGTGCTCGTGCTCGTGGGCGCGGTGTTCCTGCTGGCATGGAACGAGCGCCGTGGCGCGGTCCGAGGCCGTGCCTTGGACGAGGGCGAGCAGGTCGTGGCAGTGGCGTCGGCCGACCGCATCGACGCCGGGCACGAGGGTCGGCTGGTGCATGTGACGGGCCTTGCGACAACGACGGAGACGTTGAGGGATGCCGAGCTGGGGGTGGCGGAGACGGCGCTGCGGCTGCGGCGGCAGGTGGAGATGTACCAGTGGGAGGAAACCGAGGAGCGTGGCACGACAACCCAGAACGCCGACGGCTCGACCACGCGGACGCGAGCATGGAAGTACTCGAAGGCGTGGAAGCCCCAGGTCGTGGACTCGTCCGCGTTCCGGAAGCCGGAGGGCCATCGGAATCCCACGTCCATGCCCTTGCCTTCCGCGTCGTGGATGGCGGAACGCGCCACGTTGGGTGTGCGCCGGCTGTCGCGGTCGTTGCTGGAGGAGGTGGATTCCTTCGAGGACGTGCCGTTGACGACGACAAGCAACCTGCCCGCCGGGCTGCGCGACGCCGCGCGGCTTCACGACGGCATGGTGTACCTTGGCAAGGATCCGGGGTCGCCCGAGGTCGGGGATGCCCGGGCACGGGTGGACGTGGCCCGGCCGACGATGGTGAGCGTGGTGTCGCGCCAAGTGGGCGGCGGCTTCGAGCCATACCGGACGACCTCGGGCGAGACGCTGGAACTGCTGGAGGAGGGCCAGGTCGATGTGCGGCGGATGTTCCAACGGGCCCGGCAACGGAACGCCTTGCTGACGTGGGGGCTCCGGGCGTTGGGCGGCCTGTTGATGTGGATGGGCTTCGACCTGTTGCTGCGTCCGTTGACGCTGCTGGCGGG
>JBJSZF010000759.1:0-1218 GCA_046090125.1 Verrucomicrobiota bacterium | reverse complement strand
ATCTTGGCCTGGGACTTCTCGCCGAAGCCGTCCAGGCCCGCCACGCGCCCGTCCTGGCAGGCCGCCTCCAGCGACGCCACCGAGTCGATGCCCAGCTCCTCGTGGAGCTTGCGGACCTTCTTGGGGCCGAGCCCCTGGATGCCGAGCAGCTCCAGCAGGCCGGACGGCACCGACGCCTTGAGTTCCTCGTGGTAGGGCAGGCGGCCGGTGCGGACCAAGGTGGTGATCTTCTCCTGCAAGGCGGACCCGATGCCCTGGACCTCGCCCAGGCGATCCTGCGCGACGAGGTCCGCGATGGGCTCCGTCAGCCCCTCCAGGATGCGGGCGGCGTTGTGATAGGCCCGCGTCTTGAACGGGTTCTCCCCCTTCAGCTCCAACAGGGTCCCGATCTCGGCCAGCACGGCGGCGATGGCGTCCTTGTCCACGGCCACAGGCTGGCCCGGCGACGGCGACGCTGGAAACTTGAAACTTCAAGCGGCCATGGTCGCCGTGCTTGGATGGGGCCGTCGCACATGGAAGACACGAACGCATTGGTGGAGCAACGAAGGGCCAAGCTGGCCGCGCTGCGCGCGCGGGGCATTGATCCCTTCCGCAACAAGTTCACGCCCGGCATCGGCTGCGGCGCCGCCCGCCAGGCCTTCGAGAACGGCACCCTCCCGGAGGGCGCGCCCGTCCGCATCGCCGGCCGCATCACCGCCCACCGCGACATGGGCAAGTCCCAGTTCGTGGACCTCAAGGACGTCACCGGCCGCATTCAGGTGTACGCCCAGAAGCAGGCCCTCGGCGACGACGCCTTCGACGTCTTCAAGCACCTCGACCTCGCGGACTTCATCGGCGTCACCGGGACCCTGTTCCGCACGCGCACCGGCGAGCCCTCCGTCAAGGCGGACTCCTTCGTCATCCTTTCCAAGGCCCTGCGCCCGCCGCCCGGCAAGTGGCACGGCCTCGAGGACACCGAGGTCCGCTACCGCCAACGTTACCTCGACCTCATCGCCAACGACGACGTCCGCAACACCTTCCTCCTCCGTTCCGCCATCGTCCGCGAGATCCGCGCCTTCTTCCATGGCCGGGGCTACGTGGAGGTCGAGACGCCCATGATGCAGGCCATCCCGGGCGGGGCCGCCGCACAGCCCTTCAAGACCTGGCACAACGCACTCGGCTGCGAGTTCTACCTCCGCATCGCCCTCGAACTCTACCTCAAGCGCCTCCTCGTCGGAG
>JBJSZF010000758.1:0-4068 GCA_046090125.1 Verrucomicrobiota bacterium | reverse complement strand
GGGATGTCGGCGGGCGCGACGTTGGAAGGACATCCGATGGGATCGGCGCCGAGCACGACCGAGGCATGGGTTCGGATGGCGCGACCGAACGGGACGGTGGTGGGCTGGGGGCGCGAGGCAGCGCAGGGCAAGGTGGTGTTGCAAGTTCGAAGCCCGGCCCATGCGCGCGTCGACGGCTACTTTTCGGACGCCAACGTGGAGGGAACGGCTCGGGTGGCGTCGTACGAATGGACGCACCTGGCTCACGTGTATGAGCGGGGCGAGGCGCGGGTGTACGTGAACGGGGTTCTCGACGCCTCGCGTGAGGGACGCGCCACGCCGTTGTCCATCAAGGCTCCGTCTCGGCTTTGGCTGGGTTGCTGGCATGGCCACGACGTCTTCGACGGCGACCTCGACGAGGTGCGGTTGGCGTCGGTGGCGCGTTCGCCGGCGTGGTTGCGGCTCGTTCATGGGAATCAAAAGCCCATGCAGGAACTGGCGGGGCACCTGGTGACGGAGGGGGACGCGTGGGGCGTGGTCCCGGAGCAGTTGGTGGTCCGTGAGGGCTCGACGGCCACGGTGCGGGGTCTCGCAGGTGGGGCGCGGCGGATCTGGTGGACGTTGCGGCGCGACGGGAAGGAAGCCGTGGCTTCGACGGGTTCGATGAGCCACGTGCTGGAGGCGGGCCGCGTGTCGGGCACGAAGTCCTGTACGCTCGTGTTTCACGCCGCGTATGCGGACGGGGTTCGAACGAGGGAGGTTCCCGTCACGGTGGAGGAGGCGATCCCGGATCCCGTGGTGGCCTTGGAGGGGCCAACGCGATGGGACGGGCGGCGGTTGACGGGCGTTTCGGCACGGCTGGTCAACGCGTCGGCGCTCCGAACAGCGGGGGCTCCCGAGACGCGGTTCACGTGGCATGTGGAAGGATTCGCGGCCACGCACGAGGCCGACGCCGCTCAACTGCGGCTGGTCCGGGCGCATCGAAGCGGGTCGCTGCGGGTGCGCGTCGTGGCGTCGAACGGCGGCGAGGACGTGGAACGATCCCTTCAGGTCGAGGTGCGGACCCCGGCGCGGGACCCGTGGGTCCAGCGCAGCCCGGGCGCGATGGAATTGCCCGAGGACAACCAGTTCTACGCCCGGGACGAGGGCGGCGAGGGCACGGTCACGTGCACGGGGCAATCAAAGGCCGGCAAGGGAAGCCGGGTGTTCGTGCGGGTGACGTCCGAGGACGGCCGCGTGCGCGAGGCCACGAGGCGCGCGGGGGAATCGGGCGCCTATTCGGTGTCCGTTCGCATTCCCGCCGGCTTGGCGCGGCATCGGGTGGAGGTGGGGACACGCGTGGGGCGCGAGGAGCAGGTCTTCCATGTGGCGACGAACGTCGTGTGCGGGGACGTGTTCCTGGTCATGGGCCAGTCGAACGCAGTGGCGACGGATTTTGGCAAGGACGAGCCGCCGGGGCCGAGCCCGTGGGTTCGGAGCTTCGGGTCCATGTCCGGGGAGCCGGAGTCGCGCGTCGGTTGGGGCGAGGCCGTGGCGCGCGGGAAGGGGAACGAATCGTTCCAAGTCGGATATTGGGCGTTGGAGCTGGGACGCCGCTTGGTGGAGGCGGAGAAGGTGCCCGTGTGCCTGATCAACGGCGCGGTCGGCGGCACGCGCATCGACCAGCACCAGCGCAACGCGGCGCGGCCGGACGATCCCTCGACGTTGTACGGCCGCCTGTTGTGGCGAACGCGGGCCGCGCGGCTGACGCACGGCGTCCGGGGCATCCTGTGGCACCAAGGGGAGAACGACCAAGGCGCGGACGGTCCGACGGGCGGGTTCGGCTGGGAGACCTATCGGCCTCTCTTTGGCGACTTGTACGGCTCATGGAAGCGCGACTACCCGAACGTTCGGCACGTGCACGTGTTCCAGATTTGGCCGCGGGCCTGCGCGATGGGTGTGGGGGACTCGGACGACCGGTTGCGCGAGGTGCAGCGGCGCTTGCCAGAGGACTTCGATGGCGTGCACGTGATGTCCACGCTGGGCATCGATCCACCGGGCGGATGCCACTATCCGGCGGCGGGCTATGCGGAGATCGCGCGCCTCGTGTTTCCGTTGGTGGAGCGAGACCACTACGGGCGCCGCCCTTCGGGCCACATGACCGCCCCAAACATTTTGGCCGCCCATTTCGTGGGAGCGGCACGCGACGAGGTGGAGCTGGAGTTTGACCAACCGATGGCGTGGATGGACGGGCTGGAAAAGGACCTTTGGGTGGGCCTTCGCGGCGGCCCGCGCGTGGTAGGCGGCAAGGCGGAAGGCAACAAGGTGCGCCTCCGATTGGAGGGGCCGACGACGGCTCAAACGATCAGCTACCTGGAGGGACGCTCGTGGAAGCCGGGACGCGTGCTGCGTGGCGCGAATGGGATCGCTGCGCTGACGTTTTGCGACGTCGTCGTGGCGGATGCGCCAGCGCAAGCGATGCGAGGCAAGCGCTGAAGAATGGACCTTGCGGCCGATCGTCGGGGGGCACCGTCAGCGACCAAACGCCGCGTCCGGAAGCCCCGTGCGCATCAGCCGCACGTCGATGGCATCCATGCCCGCCGAGCGAATCGCCTGCATCCCCAGGTCCGTGTCCTCGAAGGCACGGCAGCGCGCCGGTTCCACCCGGATGCGCGAGGCGGCTTCCAGGAAGATGTCGGGGGCGGGCTTTTGCCGGGTCACGTCCTCGTTGGTGACGACGGCGTCGAACCATTCGAGGATCTGGAGGTGGGCTAGGATCCGGCGGATGGCATGACGCGAGCCCCCGGATGCCACCGCCATCGGGACGCGGCCGCGATGCTCGCGGGCGATGGCGACCACCTCCTCCACGGGGCCGACTTCCGGCAGGTATTGGAAGTACAACTCCTCCTTCTCGTGGGAGAGGGCGATGGGATCGATGTCCGGACGCCCTTGCTCGGCCGCCAGCATTCGCAGGATGTCGCGGGTTGGCACGCCGCCGAGCCCGTAGAAGCGCGTTTCCGGGAAGATCAGGTCGTGGCGACGGGCCAACTCGGACCAGGCACGCCAATGCAGCGGCATCGTGTCGGCCAAGGTGCCGTCGCAGTCGAAGACGAGTCCGGCGGGGATGAATTCGGGCATGGGAAGGGCAGGGGAAGGGGGAAGGGGGGCGGGCTCAGGCCTTGACGCTGGCGAGGCGTTGCTGGACGTCGTTGGCCACGAGGGCGTCGAGGATGGGGTTGAGGTCGCCTTCCACGAAGGCGGCGAGGTTGTACAGGGTGATGTCCACGCGGTGGTCGGTGACGCGGTTCTGGGGGAAGTTGTAGGTGCGGATCTTTTCGGAGCGCTCGCCGGTTCCGACCTGCCCGCGCCGCTCGGAGGCCATCTTCTCGGCTTCCTCGGCCATGCGTCGTTCGAGCAGGCGGGACCGAAGCACCATCATGGCCTTCGCCTTGTTCTTGTGCTGGGAACGTTCGTCCTGGCAACGGACCTCAAGGCCCGTGGGCTTGTGGACGATGCGGACGGCAGAGTCCGTGGTGTTGACGCCCTGCCCGCCATGGCCCGATGCGCGGCAAACGCTGATGTCGAGGTCCTCCGGGCGAATGTCCACGTCCACCTCCTGGGCCTCGGGCAGGACGGCGACGGTGGCGGTGCTGGTGTGGATGCGGCCCTGGGCCTCGGTGGCGGGGACGCGTTGGACGCGGTGCACGCCGGACTCGTGCTTGAGGCGCTTGAACACGTCCTGCCCGGTGACGAGGAGGACGACCTCCTTGAGGCCGCCGAGGTCCGAGGAGCTGGCGTCGAGCGTCTCCACCTTCCATCCGCAGGCCTCGGCGTAGCGGGAGTACATGCGGCACAGGTCCGCCGCGAAGAGGGCGGCCTCGGCGCCTCCGGCGGCGGCGCGGATCTCAACGACGGAGTTGCGCGAGTCCGTGGGGCTAGGCGGCGCGATGCCGTCGAACAGCCGCAGCGTGAGCCGCTGGATCTCGGGCTCGAGACGCTGGATCTCCTCGGCCGCCATGGCGGCGAGCTCGGAGTCCGGGGCCTCGGAGGCGACGAGGGCACGGTTGTCGGCCAGTTCGCGCCTTGCAGAGGACCACGCCTCGCCGTCGG
>JBJSZF010000757.1:0-1780 GCA_046090125.1 Verrucomicrobiota bacterium | reverse complement strand
GGCACGCAGCGCGTCCTGCGCGGGGTCAACCTGCGCATCGATCGCGGCGAGGCCGTGGTGATCATCGGGCGCTCCGGCTGCGGCAAGTCCGTCCTCCTCAAGCACCTGATCGGCCTGGTGGCGCCCGACGCTGGAGAGGTGCGCGTGGACGGCCGGGCGCTGGCCGGCCTGGACGAGCGTGCCCTGATCGGCGTGCGGCGGCGCTTCGGGATGCTCTTCCAAATGGCGGCGTTGTTCGACTCGCTGGACGTGTACGAGAACGTGAGCTTCGTGCTCCGCCGGGAAGGGCGGCACTCGGAGTCTGAGATGCGGGCCATGGTGGCGGAGGCCTTGGAACGCGTGGAACTGCCCGGCATCGAGCAGAAGCGACCTGCCGAGCTCTCCGGCGGCATGCGCAAGCGCGTGGGGCTCGCCCGCGCCATCGTCTATCGTCCCTCCATCCTGCTTTACGACGAGCCCACGACCGGCCTCGACCCCATCGCGTCGGACCGCATCGACCGCCTGATTCGCAAGGTGTGGGAGGAGCTGGGCGTCACGAGCATCGCGGTCACGCACGACATGCGCAGCGCCCGGCGCATCAGCAACCGCATCGTCATGCTGCACGAGGGACGGGTCCATGCCGACGGCCCGACGGAGCGCATCCTGTCCTCTGACGACCCGCTCGTGTACAACTTCGTGAACGGCATTGCGACGGAAACGGCGGAACTTCCCTGACGCATGGACAAGCAACGGCAAGGACTGAAGGTGGGCGTGTTTGCGTTGGTGGCCTTGGTGCTGCTGGCGTACCTCGTCCTCACGTTCTCGAAGGCGGCGACCCCGTGGACGCGCCTGACGCGGATCCACGTGACCTGCACCGAGGTGGGCGGCCTGGTCGCCGGGGCCAAGGTCATGATGGCCGGCGTTCAGGTCGGCCACGTCGAGGCGCTCGACCTCGACGCCGACGGCCGCAAGGTCGTGGTCGAATGCGCCATCTTCGACCGGTACAAGGTCCATGAGGACGCCCGCTTCGAGATCCAGCAGAGCGGGTTCCTAGGCGACCAGTATGTCTCGATCATCCCCACCGCCAACAAGGCTCCCATCCTGACGGACGGCCGCACGGTGGAGGCGGTGGCGCCCTTCAACATGCTTGAGGCGGCGCGCTCGGCGGCCGGTTTGCTCCAGCGACTGGACGCCACCGCCAAGCGACTCGACACCGCCATCGAGCGCGTGGACCGCGTGTTGCTTTCCGAGGCAGCCTTGTCCTCCCTCACCAACTCCTTCAGCAGCTTCGAGCGTATGTCCTCCCGGGCCGAGGCCATGCTGGGCGAGGTGCGCGACGTCGTGCGAACGAATGCGCCCGCCGTGGGCCACACGTTGTCGAACCTTAACACCCTGTCGCTCCGGTTGCAGGCCGTCGCCGACAAGGTCGGGGGCGTCGTTTCTTCCAACCGAGCGCCGTTCCAGGCCGCGTTGTCCAACCTCGCCGATGCCTCCGCCAACGTGAAGGCCTTCGCCAGCGACCTGCGCTCGGGCGAGGGCCTGCTGGCGGCCGCCCTCAAGGACCCGGCGCTGCGCGCGCAGGCGGGCCAGGTCGTCGCCAACTTCGTCACCGTGTCCTCCAACCTCAGCAAGCACGGCATCTTCTGGAAGCCGCGCCCCGTCCTGGTGCCGCTTACCAACCGCATCCGTGCGCCCGGTCGCATCCCAGGCCACTAGGAGATGGGCCTTCCCAAGCCTTCCATGCGTTTGTTGCGTTCCCTTGCCCGGTCCCTGGCCCCCGGCGAACTGGCGGTGGAGCCCG
>JBJSZF010000756.1:0-2662 GCA_046090125.1 Verrucomicrobiota bacterium | reverse complement strand
CGTCGCTGCCCCAGCCCAGGACGTCGGTTCCCGGCCCCAGCGCCCGGACCAACTCCGGCAGGGGTGTGTCGTCGGCCTGCGATGGCTCGAAGTCCACCCAGGCGCCCGTCGCGATGGCGAGGTCGCGCAGGTGCAGCGGCTTGGAAAACGGTTGGTGAACGAGCAACCGCCGGGCCGCTCCCGCCCCGTGCCGCGCGAAGGCTCCCGGCGGCGCATCGCGGACGTCCATGGCCTCGGTCAACCCCATGTCGAGTGCCTGGGCGCGCAAGGACGCGTCCATGACGAGCCAGCCGCGTTGCCCGGCCAACGACGTCGCGAGGTTCAGCGAACGATCCGCCACGCGGCACGTGACGAAGTGGGAAAGACGGGAACGGTTCGACGCCACCAACGCCCACACGCCTGGAATGGCCGCGAGCGTCGGCGCGGGCTCGAGAATCTCCAGCGCCCGCGCATGGAGGCCGCCCGCCTTGAGCCAAACGCGCGGCGCATCGCGGTTGAGCACCCCTTGCGCCGACGCCAGCAACGCCTGCTCCGCCGGGCCGTGGCCGCCGGGTTCGACCACCTGCAACGCCAGCGGCCCGGCCATGGCAAGGGCCGTCGCCACGAACCAACCCGCCCACCCTGCAACCCCTGACACCCAACGCGCTCGCCTCACCACGCCGCAGCCTGGAACCCGGGTGACGGCGATACCAACTCGAAGTTCCCATCCGCGTCCGTGGCAAGGTAGCAGCCAGCAGCCTCGACCTGTTCCTGCATCCCCTTGGGCAGGTACATCGTCGCCATCAATCCCCGGATCTTCCTGCCCTTGAACTGGGGCAGGAGCCCGGTCATGTGCGGCGGCTTTGTTGGCACCTCCGCCCCATGGGCTGTCTCCTCCAGTGCGAATCGCTCGTGGAGGAGGCGCTTGCAGGACCGGTAGGCGAGGCCCTCGGTGAGGGATCCTAGCTTGTTGACGAACCCGCCCGGGATGGTTCGTTGCAAAGGAGGCGTTGGGACGTCCGGCGTGGGAGCGGCCCGCTAACGGATCGCGACATTGAGGCTCATGGCCCCGCCCATGAGGTCCACGATCCGCGACTCGCGGAAGCCCAGCGCCCGGAGTCGTTCGTCGATGCCACGCTGGCCAGGATACCGGACCAACGATTCCAAAATGTAGCCGTGCGTGTCGGCGTCGCCGCAGAAGAGGCGCCCGAACACGGGGACGACCCAGCGCAGGTATTGGAAGTAGAGCCAGCGCCATGCGAGATGCGGGGGCTTGCCGAACTCAAGGACCACCAACCGGCCGCCCGGCCGCAGCACGCGCCGCCACTCCGCCAAGGCCCGCCCCACGTCCGCCACGTTCCGCAACCCATACGCCACCGTGACGACATCGACGGACGCATCCGCCACGGGCAACGCCATGGCGTCGCCCTGCACGAACGTCACGGGCGGGCGGCCCGGCCGACGTCGCGCCACCGCGAGCATGGCAGGGCTGAAGTCGATACCGGTGACAACAGCTCCCCGGGCGGCGAGCGCGAACGCCACGTCGCCCGTGCCGCAGCAGAGGTCGAGGGCCACCTCCCCGGGCCTCGGGGTGGCGGCGGCCACCAAGCGCCGCTTCCAGACGCGGTGCATGCCGAGGCTTTGCAGGTCGTTGATCACGTCGTAGCGGGGAGCCACGGCCGCGAACAGGTCCTCGACCTTGGCCGCGCGCCCTGCTCCCTCCACGTAGTACTTGCTCGCCACGTGGTCAGGCTATCGCGGCTCCGGCGAAATGCCACCACGCCCGGCAGCGGCGCAGCCCGGGGGAACGGACCCCGCCTCCCGCTCCCCGCTCCCCGCCTCCCGCTCGCCCCGCCCCCTTCCCTTTCCCACCCGCAACCCTCACGATGGCCCGTCGCCATGATTCCCGCCGATCCCATCGAGTCGCGCCGCTTCGTGTCCGCCGCCGAGGTCGTCACGGAGGAAACCCCGTTCACCCTCAACGCGTGGATGTCGCGCCCCGACGTGGTCCCGTGCCGGGACCTGCTCCTGGTGCGCGCCACGATGCCGCCGGGCTGTTGCCATCCGTTCCATCACCATCCCACGCGCGAGGAAATCATCTACGTCGTGTCCGGCCAGGCCGAGCAATGGTGTGGCAAGGAACGTCGCATCCTGAAGCCGGGCGAGATGGTGCTCATCCCCAAGGGCGAGGTGCATGGCACCTACAACCCGTTCCGCGAGCCCGTCGTGTTCCTCGCCATCCTGGCGCCCGCCCAGGCCGCCCCGCCCGACGTCGTCGATGTCTCCACCGAGCCCCCGTGGGCCGGCCTCCGCGAGTCCCTCGGTCTCCCCGCCTGCACCGTCCGCGCCCTGGGGACCGAACGCTGACACGGCTCGCCCCGGCCAGGCGTTGCAGCGCATCCGCCGTGGTCGTCCGACAAAGGTGGTCGCGCCACGGCCCATCGCTTGCCCATCGCCAACTTCGCCGGCGTCCATCCCGCCAAGACACCGCCTTCGTCCATGCCGTGGCAGGTCATCCCGGAAGTGGCAACTGGGCCAACGGTAAGCCCCGTGCCCTCACGCGGTTCCGTCGATGCCCCATGCTCGTGTGCCGGGTCAGGGGACCCAGCCTACAGAACCAAGGACCTCGCCCGCAGGGTGAGGTCTTGGATCTCGACCCATGAGCCCATGATCCCTGGTGGGA
>JBJSZF010000755.1:0-3266 GCA_046090125.1 Verrucomicrobiota bacterium | reverse complement strand
ACATCCTCTTCATCGACGAAATCCACCGGTTGCAGAAGACCGTCGAGGAGTACCTCTACTCGGCCATGGAGGACTTCCGGATCGACATCATCATCGACCAGGGCCCGAACGCGCGCTCGGTGCAGCTCACGATCCCGCGGTTCACCCTCGTGGGGGCCACGACGCGTTCCGGCCTCCTGAGCGCCCCGTTGCTGACCCGCTTCGGGATCCGGGAGCGGCTCGACTACTACAACGCCGAGCAGCTCACCGGCATCGTGACGCGCAGCGCCGGGCTGCTCGGCGTGCCGATCGAGCACGGCGGCGCCCACGAGATCGCGCGGCGCAGCCGGGGCACCCCACGCATCGCCAACAACCTCCTCCGGCGCGTGCGCGACTTCGCGCAGGTCCGCGGCGACGGGCGCATCACCGAGGCGATCGCGGACCGTGCCCTGGCCATGCTGGAGATTGACCAGAACGGCCTCGACGAGATGGACAAGCGCATCCTGGAGGCCGTCGTGCTGAAGTTCGGGGGCGGCCCGGTCGGGGTGAACTCGATGGCGGTCGCCGTGGGCGAGGAGCCCGACACCATCGAGGAGGTGTACGAGCCCTACCTGATCATGGAAGGGTACCTGAACCGGACCCCGCAGGGCCGGGTGGCCACCGAGCTGGCCTTCAAGCGATTGGGCGTTGCCCCGGGTGCATCCGCCCAGGCCTCCCAGGCCCGGCTCCTCTGACGCGCCCACGGTTCGTGGGCCGGTTCCCCCCGCTATTCCTTGTACACGATGGCCATTCCGAAGTCCGTCACCAGCTTCTGCGTGCCCATCTCCACGTAGCTGTAGTTGATCGGCGTGATGCTGATGATGTTTTCCTCGCCCACGGCGTTGAGGAAGTCACTGACGATGTCGTCGAAGCGGTCCTTGCCCACCTCCTTGCAGTCGGAGTGACGCAGGGTCTTGAGGCGGAGGAGCTTCTTGCCATCGGCCTTGGCCTGGGCCTGGAGCGAGGGCTTGGCCTTCTGGATGAGCGGCTCCACCGGCTTGTTGCTCGTGGGCACGGCAAACTTCTTCTCGGGCGTTGCGGCCGTTGCCGGGATCGCCCGGCCCGGGGGCGGCGGGGGCGGGGGAGAGGTGGTTGCGGCCGTGGAGCCCGCGCCGGGCGCGTTGGGAATCTCGATGGGCCTCTTGCACTCGGGGCAATCAATCGACTCTCCGGCCGCGTCGGCCTCCACCTCGAGTTCCACCTGGCAATGCGGGCAATTGAAGACGATGTCCATGTCAGCGCGTTGTGGCGTTGTTCCTACCCAAGTCCCGTCCCGGGGGAAACCACCGAGTTGCAAGCCGCCATCCCCGCACCGGGCCTCCCTCACGGGGCGGCTGCCTGCGCGCCCGTGGCGAGGCGGAGGCGTTCCGTTGGGGCGATGATGCGCCGTGGCATGGGGTGGTGCCGGGCACCTGGATTTCGCCGTGGCATGGCGCGGTTCTTGCGGGTAGCAAGGGGCTTGAGCTTCCCACGGTGGGTCCACGAGCGCGGACGGTCCGGATGGGGAGCAGGCACTTGCGGGAGACGGGCGATGAACGAGCGACATCATTCCGAGGAGCATGGGCGATGGCTTCGGGCTCATGGTTGGGCGCGGCGTGGGTTTCTCCAGGTTGGGGCCTTGGCGGGGCTGGGCGTGACGTTGGGCGACTTGTTCCGGCAACAGGCCCGCGCCGAGGCCAAGCAGTACGAGAGCAAGGAGGGCAAGGCCAAGAGCGTCATCCACATCTTCCTGCCCGGCGGCCTTGCGCAGCAGGAGAGCTTTGATCCCAAGCCCCATGCGCCGGTCGAGTACCGCGGGCCGTTGGGCACGGTGAAGACGAGGCTGGACGGCGTGTTGTTTGGGCAACACCTGGCCAAGACGGCCGCCGTGGCGGACAAGCTGGCCGTCATCCGGTCCATGACGCATGGCGAGGCCGCCCATGAGCGCGGGACGCACAACATGTTCACCGGGTATCGGCCCAGCCCGGCCCTCCAATATCCGTCGTTCGGGTCGGTCATCTCGCACGAACTGGGGCCGCGCAAAAACCTCCCGCCCTATGTCTGCATCCCGGGCGTCCCCAACGAATACGCCGGCAGCGGCTATCTCAGCTCCTCCCATGGGCCGTTCTCGGTGGGCTCCGACCCCGCCGACAAGAACTTCAAGGTCCGGGACTTGGTCATGCCGGGCGGGATGACCGTGGAACGGTTCGAGAAGCGCAAGTCGATGCTCGCGGCCGTGGACGCCCACTTCCGGGCGTTGGAACGTTCCGACGCCCTGGACGCCATGGACTCGTTCTACCAGCGGGCGTACGCGCTGATCTCGTCGCGCGAGGCGCGCGAGGCGTTCGACCTGGCGTCGGAGACGGACGCGCGCAAGGACGCCTACGGGCGGAACGCGGCGGGGATGCGGATGCTGCTGGCGCGGCGCCTCGTGGAGGCGGGCGTGCGGATGGTGTCGCTGACCTACGGCGGATGGGATCACCACGACAACATCGCGACGGGGATCGGCGACCAGTTGCCCAAGTTCGACCAGGCGTTCGCGGCGTTGATCGAGGATCTCGATCAACGCGGCCTGCTGGATTCCACGCTGGTGGTGGTGAGCAGCGAGTTCGGGCGAACCCCGAAGATCAACGCGACGGCCGGGCGCGACCATTGGCCCAAGGTGTTCTCCGTGGCGATGGCGGGCGGCGGCGTCCGGCGGGGCGTGGTGCACGGCGCGTCCGACGCCACCGCGTCCGAGCCGGACGACAAGCCCGTGTCGGTGCAGGACCTGGCGACGACGATCTACCACCAGGTGGGGATCGTGGCGGACAAGGAGCTGATGGCCCCGGGCAACCGGCCGATCGAGATCGTGGATGATGGCGAGGTGCTCAAGGACCTCGTGGGCTAGCCGAAGCGGCGACCTCGCACTCGACGCATGAACGGGCATCGAAAGGGTTCGACGACGCGCGTGCGGGAGGTCGGCGGGTTTGGCCCGGCCGCGGTCGTGGCGTTGATGTGGCTCGGGGCGACGGCGGCATGGGGTGCGTCGCCGGCGTTGACCTCCGTTTCGCCGCGATTGATCCAGCGCGGGGCGGAGAC
This sequence comes from Verrucomicrobiota bacterium, assembly GCA_046090125.1. GTDB lineage: Bacteria > Verrucomicrobiota > Verrucomicrobiia > Limisphaerales > UBA9464 > UBA6176. Next base: position 188 of record JBJSZF010000755.1, on the reverse strand, counting down.
GGATGTTGTGTTCAAGGGCGAGCGGTTGGACGACGCCCAGGACCTTCTCTTCCACGAGCCGGGCTTCACCGTGGTGTGGCGGTCGGCGAAGGACGCGAAGCAGTTCAAGGCCCGTGTGCGGGTGGCCCCGGACGCTCGGCTGGGGGGGCACGTGGTGCGGGTGCGAACGGCGGGGGGCGTGACGGAGG
>JBJSZF010000754.1:0-12152 GCA_046090125.1 Verrucomicrobiota bacterium | reverse complement strand
TGGGGGGGGAGGGGACGGGCTGGTAAAGGGGGTAGCAGGGGTTTGAGGAGATTCGGGTTGGGAGGACAGAATCCTTTTCTTGCCCCGGTGGGCTTTCCGGCGCGTCTTGGCCTCGTAATTGGCGACGATGTTCCAGCTGACCCGGCAATCGACCCTGGCTTTGCGTCAGCGACGGGACTGGCTGCGGCGTTCTTTGCAGATCCCGCCGGACCTGCTGCGGGCGTCCTTCTTCGAGCGGTTTAGCACCTGTGGAAAGCCCAACTGCTGTTGCTCCCGCGGCCAACGCCACGGCCCGTTCTACTACCTGGCCGACGGACCCAAGGCCGGCACGTCCGGAAGTTCCTGCTCTAATCCCCGTCCCAATAGGCCTTCGCCTGGCAAGGGGTCGAGGCCTACCAAGCCTTCTGGGACCCGTTCGAGGAGCTCCCCCAGATCAATGCCCCGCTGAACCGCCGGGATGAACCACTGGACAACGCCCCCTGAGTGAACCTCCTCTCCCAGCATTGGCGCTATGGCTCCAATGTCTTCGACCTGCCCCGCCGCCTCCGCGCCGTCCGCGACACCCGATCCTTCCCGGTCATCCCCACCGCGCCGGTCAGTGCCAGCCTCTTCCTGGGGGCGGCTCTGCGGGTGCCCTCCTTCCTGCAGCTTTCCCAGGACACCGGACGGGCCGGTGGGCGTCGGCTCATGGGCCTGAAGGCGGCACTGGATGACGATCTCCTGGGCTACGTCTGCGAACGCTACAGGGCGGAGGACTGGCGCGCGGTGCTGGTGGCTGCCAACCAGACCCTCAAGCGCAACCGGGCACTTGAGTCGGCGAAGATCCACAGGCTCCTTGGTCGTCGCCATGGACGCCAAAGCGCCCTTCAAGAGTCGGAGCCGTTGTTGCGAGGGCTGCTGCCAACGCCGGGTTGCCGTCGGTGGCGCCGACGGCCAGCCGACCGGGGTGGTCGAGTCCTATCGCCGCCGGGTCTGGGCGCAGGTCCACGGTCCAAAGTTCAGCGTGTTGCTGGACCTGGAACCCATTCACCCCGGCGAGGACGAGTGTGCTGCGGCCCTGCGCCTGTTGGGTCGCCTGCGCCGTCTCTACGGCCCGCAGTTCTTCGACGCGGTGACCGCCGACGCCTGGCACAGCAGGGCCCCCTTTGTCTGCGCCGTTCGCCGGCTGGGATGCGGGCTGGTCAGCGTGCTCAAGCAGGAGCGCCTCACCGTGCACCAGGAGGCCAGGGTGCTGGCCGAGGGCCTGAGGCCGGTCCAGTTGGAAGGGCAAGAGCGCCAGGTTGCCCTGCGGGAGGTTCGGGACCTGAAGCTTGGCGAAGACGGCACCGAACCTGTCCGGGAGGTTCTGTCCGACGAGCCCCGGGGTCCAGACCCAGAGAATCTCCGGCCGGAGTGTTTCAACCCCGCGAAGCGCCCACTGGCGCTGGATCGCGCCGCCCGAACTCGACCCCTAGCCCCCGGAGGCCATCTGGCGCATGGGCCACCAACGCTGGGGGATCGAGAACCATGCCTTCAATGAACTGACCCAGCATTACCACCTGGATCACAGCCCCCATCACCATCCCGTGGCCATCGTGGCCTGCCTTCTGATCCTCGTCCTGGACCTCAACCTCTTCGAGGTGTTCGCCCGCCTCCACAGCAAGCTCCTGAGGGACCCGAAGTCCACCCTTCAGGACATTGCCTGCGGCCTCGACCGGGCCTTGGAGCATCCCGACCAACTGGTGCCACTCTGGAGCGGATGAGCGCTCTTTCTCGCGTCCTTCTCGGAGGCGGATGCGCTGTTCTTTGACTCCCTTAAAAACCCTGTTTGCCTCCAACACGGGAGCAGTGTCCTCACACCTCGAGGCGCTGCGGGCCGTCGGCACCCGGTGTCACCGCCCCGTCGCCCCAAAAACCCGCCACCCTGCCGCCACCGCCTCGGCTGCCCCACCTTCCGGAATCGGTGAACGAAGGGGCGAACGCTTGCCGGGTCCCAGGAAGGCGGTAGTCTGATCGGCCGGGGCACGTGGCGAAACCCGTGTGGAGGAGCCAGTGCCCTCGACGTTGATCCGGGCCTGGATTGGCCTGTGATGGGCCTCACGGAGAAGTCGGGAGTGGAAGGAAACGAGTGTGACTATGCAAGACACCAACGAATCGGTGCCGCGTCGCAAGTGGATTATATGGGTCGCGGGCATCCCCTTGTTCCTGGTCGTTGCTTACTTCGTTGTGACCAGCGGTTGGTTCGTTCGGTTCGTGATACTGCCGAGGGCCGGAGACTCGCTCGGAGCAACGATCACGGCGGAGTCGGTTTCGCTCAGCCCTTGGACATCGTTTCGGGCGGAGGGCGTCCGGTTGGTGCCGAAGGGCGCGGAGCCCTTGCTGGAGGTTGGCGCGTTGCAAGTCCGTTACAGCTTGTGGTCCATTCTTCGCGGAACCGTCGCGGTGGACGAGCTTCTCGTGGAACGACCTGTGGTGACCGTGACGGCCAAGCCGGGCAACGCCAGCAACCTGGACGCATGGCTCAAGACCCTGCCGAAGTCGGCGCCGTCCAAGAAGGCGGTTCGTCCGCCCACCCTTGCGATCCGGAACGTCAACCTGAAGGGCGGCGAGCTTCGCCTCGACCGAGACGACGGCCCCGGCGCGCGATTCCGCGCCGCCTTCACCGGCTTTGACGTATCTCTGGACAAGCTCGTGTCGAATGAGCCCATCCGGACAAAGCTGGGCGCTTCGTTGGAGGTCGAGTCCAAGGGCGGCGTGGGTGATGCCAGGGCATCCGGCCGGATGGAGGGCGAGGTCGTCACGCTGCTGAACAACGACCTGGGCCTTGATGGAGTGACCGGCAGGGTTGCCTGGAGCTTGCCGGAAGCGGCTGGGGCCATGGAGGGGCTCAAGGGGCTGGGTGCGATTTTGGACGTGTCGATGGGCACTACGGCCATCACCAACGCGACCCTCGCCTTCTCTCAGGGCGGCAAACCGCTCGGTAGTGTCGCGGTGAAGGGACAAGTCCGACTTGCCGACTCGGAGGTGCGGCTCACCTATGAGGTGCAGGGCCTCAGCACTCGCGTCCTCGCGGTGGCAGGCGCCGCCGCAGGCGTGGACTTCGGCGATGCGGTGGCGACCGCTGCGGGCCGGTTTGACATGCTGGAGCGTGGCAAGCTGCTGGCCACGGACGGCACGCTCAAGGTAGTGGGGCTCTCGATGGGCACTGCCCGGGGGCGCACGACGCCCATCAACCTAGAAGTCCAACACCGAGCATCGCTCAACTCCAGGACCCGTTCCTTGTTGTTGGACCAACTCGATGTGAACGTGGAGCAGGAGGGTGGAGCCGTGCTGGCTGCCTCCTTGGACAACAGCCTCAATGTCTCCTGGGACAAGGCCACCCCCGCATTTCGGGCGGCCACCTTTACTGTCAAGGTTGCGGGTCTTGCCTTGCAGCCATGGGCGCCGGTTCTCCCCTTCAACGCACCCCAAGGCCTCGTCAACCTGACCGCCAAGTTCGGGTTCGATGATGCCGGTCGCTCCTGTACCCTCGATCTGGATCTCTCCGGCAAGGCCCTCGGGGCCACGTTGGGTGGGCGCTCCTATCGGAACGTGGGCGTTACGGCCAAGGCGAATGCACGGCTGGCCGATTTCGAGAGGTTCAACCTGGATTCGCTCGACGTGACGTTGACCACGTCGGGCGAACGCCTGGCTACCATCCATGGCGTCGCGGATGCCCACGGCTCGTCGAGACGAGTCGGGCTGCAGTTCGACCTGGACGTTCCCATCAAGCCTGCTCTGTCTGTCTATCCCCTGGATGGCGTCAGCATCACCGACGGCCAGCTGAGGGCAGGGTTCATGGCGACCTTGCGCGGCGGGCTCGACCAATTCGACGGTGACATGACCCTCGCCCTCGCCGACGTCACCGGCAGCGTTGCCCACGTGAAGCTGGCGAACTACCACGCCTCCGTTGCCGCCACGGTTGGGCGCACGGGGTCCTCCGTCGCCATCCGCAAGTTCAGCGTGACCGGCCAAAGTGGCGTGGACCGGGGCGGCGCTGTCGAGTGCGTGGGCTCCTACGACATCACCTCCCATTCGGGTCAGGCCAACGTGAAGCTGATCGGGGTCAACGAAAGCATGCTCCGGCCGTTCGTCGCCCAGGCCATCGCTCCAAACCGCCTGGTGAGCCTGAACCTGGACATGGCTCTCAGGGCCACGTTGTCCAAAGAGGGCAAGGCGACAGCCTCCGGGAACGCAAGCCTCGGCGGGTTTGTCATGTCCCATCCCGACAGTCGCATCCCCGAGGTTCCTCTTGGGTTGTCCTTGGACTTCGATGCTTCCAGCGACGGCAGGGTGACGGAACTCCGCCGAGTCAACGTGGCCTTGGAACCTACGGACCGTGCCACCAATCGCATTGAGGTTTCCGCCCTCCTCGACCTCGGCACCAATTCTCCCCAACCCTCCCGTCTCTCCATCAAGTCCACCGCGCTGGACTTGACCCCAATCTACGACCTTCTCTCTTCGGCCACCAACGCGGTCCGGCCCGCTCGTGCTTCCGGCGAACCACAGCCCGTCTCGCTGCCCTTCCGCCAGCTCACCGCCGACCTCGACATCCCGCGCATCTTCCTCCACGAGATCGATGTTTCCGACATCCGAGCAAAGGCGGCGGTCCAAGACAATGTCGCGACGCTCGACGAATTGGGATTGCGCATCAACGACGCCCCGGTCCAGGCCAAGGCCAAGGTGGATCTCCGCCGCCCGGGCTACGACTACGCCGCTTCCCTCTCCACCGCCCCCATCCCCATCGCCCCCATCCTCAACTCATTCTTCCCCGCCATGCGCCAGCTCGCCCGCGGATCCGTCCTCGCCTCCGCCGACGTTCGCGGCGCCGGCGTCACCGGCCTTTCCCTCAAGAAGTCCCTCGCCGGCCATGTTGAGTTCCGTGCCACGAACGCCGACGTCCGCCTTCCAGACGAGCCCATCAAGCTCCCCGCCCTTCTCACCCGGTACATACCCCTGCTCCCTGCCACCATTCACCCCGCCGCCATCCTGTCCCTCATCGGAAAGTCCAGCGCCATGGCAGAGCCCTTTCGTGTCATGGAAGCCCGCGCCAACATGGGCGACGGCGTCATCCAGATCGCCAATGCCCGTTTCATGAGCGCCGCCATGGGACTCCAGGCCGGCGGTGACGTCCGCATCGCCGACATCCTCGACCAGTCCACCCTCAACCTCCCCATCAGCCTGGCATTCGCGTCAGGCGGTTCCCTCCCATCCCTCCGCACCGTCGGCACCGTCGTCGGCACCATCGAGAAGCCGTCCTTCAAGCCCGACGTCCTCGGCCTCACCGCCGTCGCCGGATCCCTCACCCTGCCCGGTGTCGGCAACCTGGGTACCAAGGCCACTGACGCCCTCAAGGCCGCCGGCGGCAACCTCAACCAGGCCACTGGCAATGCCCTCAACAAGGCCGGAGCCGCCGTCGAGGCCGTTGTCGGCAAGGATCCCAAGTCCCCGGGCAATGCGTTGGGCGGACTCATCAAAGGCGTCCTCCCGCCCGGTGCCAACCCGACCAATCCCGCCGCCAAGCCCGACACCAACGCACCGCCCAAGCCCGGCATCCTCGATCTCCTCCCCGGCGGCAAAGGCCAGAAATGACCCACCCTCATCCCGCGTCCCCCCTCCAGCCCGCGCTCGACTGGCTCGGAACCCACCACGCCCACCTCGTCGAGCGCCTTCGGGACTACGTCCGCATCCCGTCCGTCAGCGCCCAGCCCGCGCACTCCCCGGACGTGCACCGATGCGCCGACTGGATCGCCGGTCGCTTCCGTGCCGCCGGGTTGTCCACGGTCGTCCACCCAACCCGTTCGAACCCCATCGTCGTCGCCCGCACCCCGCGCATCGAGGGAGCCCCCACCTTCCTTGTGTACGGCCACTACGACGTCCAACCCCCCGAACCGTTCGACCTCTGGACGTCGCCGCCCTTTGACCCCCAGGTCCGCAGCAACGCCCTCTTCGGTCGCGGCTCCAGCGACAACAAGGGCCAGCACCTTGCCCATCTCCACGCCGTCGAGGCCTGCCTCGCCTCCGGCGTCGGCCTGCCGTGCAACCTCGTCTTCCTCATCGAGGGCGAGGAGGAGGTGGGGTCCGGTGCCCTCCAGGACTTCCTCCCGCTCCATCGTCACGAGCTCGCCTGCGACGCCGTCGTCGTCTCGGACAACGGCATTCCCGACCTGGAACACCCGGCCCTCACCTACGCCTTGCGCGGCATCGCCGCCTTGGAGGTTCGCATCGATGGCCCCTCCAAGGACCTTCACTCCGGCTTGTTCGGCGGCACCGTCGAGAACCCCGCCATGGCCCTCTGCCGGCTACTGGCCCAAATGCGCGACGAGACCGGGCGCATCACCGTCCCCGGCTTCTACGACGACGTCGTCGAGCTGTCCGCCTATGAGCGCTCCCAGCTCGCACGCTTGCCCACCTCGCCCGCCGACTACCTCGCCCTAACGGGTTCACCCTCCTTGTTCGGCGAGCCTGGGTTTACCCCGGAGGAGCAACGCACCGCCCGCCCCACCTTCGAGATCAACGGCCTCACCAGCGGTTACCAAGGCGAGGGAAGCAAGACCATCATCCCGGCGTGGGCCTCCGCCAAGCTCACCCTCCGCCTTGTTGCCAACCAGGACCCCGGCCGCGTCATCGCCGCCGTCAAGGCCCACCTCGAACGGTGCTGCCCCTCCACGGTGCGCATCACCGTCCGACACGGCCACGGGGCCGTCCCTTACCTCATGTCGCCGGACGGCCCCATGGCCGCAGCCGCCCTGTCTGCATTGCAGGAGGGCTTCGGTCACCCTGGCCTCCTCATGCGCGAGGGCGGCAGCATCCCCATCGTCTCCGCCTTCCAGCGCCACCTCGGGGCCGACACGTTGCTGCTGGGCATGGCCCTGCCTGACGACAACGCGCACTCGCCCAACGAAAAGTTCGACCTTGCCGCCTACGCGGCCGGCATGCGCATGGCCGTCCACCTCTGGCCCCGCCTCGCCGACGCCGCCCGCGCCCGCACGGCATGAACCCGCCGTCTGCGCCCGGCTCACCCCTCCCGGTCATCGTCCTCACCGGGTTCCTGGGCGCTGGCAAAACTACCCTCCTCCTGCGCTGGCTCGAAGAGGCCCCAGCCACCGGCCTCCGCATCGGGATCGTCATGAACGAGTTCGGGGCCGAAAGCGTCGATGGCCAGCTCGTCCGCAAGCCCGGCCTCGCTGTCACCCAGGTGGACGGCGGCTGCGTCTGCTGCGCCCCGGACGACTCCCTCGACCGCGCCTGCCGCGCCATGGCCCGCGAGGGCCAGTGCGATTACCTCGTCCTCGAAACGTCCGGGCTCGCCGACCCCGACAAGGTCATCGACGTCCTCACCGACCCCGACCTCCTCGACGTCGTCCGCCTCCAGGCTGTCGTCGCCGTCGTCGATGCCGCGTGGTTCCTCCGTCCTGAGGGCGGCGTCGGCGAACGCGTCCTCGTTCGACGCCAGGCCGAGTATTCCGACGTCATCGCCTTGTCCCGCTGCGACCTGCTGGGCCCCGGCGAGGTGGATGCGGCCGCGTCCGCCCTCCGGGCCTGGAATGCCCGGGCCACCTTCGTCCGGCTCCCCTTCGGCTTGCCGGACCTTCCGGCCATCCTCTCCGGCCCGTCGGCGCATCGCGCCACCCACGAAGCCACACCGGACGCCGACGCGATGCCCTCCCCCGAGCCGCCCGAGCATCTCCACGCCCGGTATCGCAGCGCCTCGTGGAGGTTTCCCGTCCCCGTGCCGCGCGCACCCTTCGAGACGTGGCTGGCATCGCTCGAACGCCACGGCGTCGCCCGTGCCAAGGGCTTCGTTCGGTTCGGCGAATCCCCCGGCGTCGTCCACGTCTTCCAGAAAACACCGGGCCAACACTTCATCGAGAAGTTCCCCGCCAAGCCGGACCCCGAGACCTTCGGCGTCATCATCGGGGCTGGGCTCGACGTCGAGTCCCACCGTGCCCGGGTGCGGGCGCTTTGGTCCCAGCCTGCGGGTCCTGCCTTGCGCCTGTCGCCGTAGCACGCCCTGCCCACCGTGAGGCTCGATGACGGCCGGGTCCCAGTTGCGCTTGCTCCCCGCGCCCCAGCCTTTGGTCGAACGGCTCGGCGTCGAGTGGTTCCGCTCCGTTCCCTGCGCGCCGGGCGTGTACCGAATGTTCGATGCCAACGGACGCCTTCTTTATGTCGGAAAGGCGGCCAACCTTCGTACCCGCCTCTCCAGCTACCGCCGCACCTCCGGCCAAACGCGCAAGACCGTCCGCCTCGTCCACCAGGTCGCCCGCATCGAGGTGGAGCCCTGCGCGGACGAACCCTCCGCTCGCCTCCGCGAAAACGACCTGATTCGCACCTTGCGCCCGCCCTTCAACCGCGCCGGCACATGGCCCCGCGCCGCGCTGTACGTTCGCCTCACCCTCGACGCAGCGGGCCTCCTCAACGTGGCATGCACGCGAACGCCCGCCGAGGGCGACTTCGGGGCATTCCGCCCCGGCGTCCGCCTCGCCTGCGCCGCGCTGGTTCGGCTGGCGTGGCGCCTTGCGAACCCATGCGTTCCCTTCGGCGACCTTCCCGGCCGGCTTCTTTCTGACGTTGGCCCGTGGATGATGCGCCACCCCTCGACCGCGGCATGGGCCGACGATCTGCTCGCCTTCTGGTCCGGGGACTCGCCCCGGTGGATCACGCGTTGCCTTCGCCACTTGCCCCCGCCCACCAGCGCCTTCGACGACGCATGGACGTCGTCCGACCTCGACCGACTCGCGGCATTCTTCGGAAGCGGCCCCGCCCGGAACCGATGGCTCCAGTCCGCCGTCGGACTCCAACGGGCATGTCTCCTTCCCGAGGAACTGGACGACCTGCCCATCCTCGCCGGCCGGCGCGAGGCCGACGCGTCCTCGCCTAGGACAGCACCGGCCGGATGACCTCGCCGTGGACGTCGGACAGGCGGAAGTCACGCCCGCCGAACCGGAACGTCAGGCGCTCGTGGTCGATCCCCAGGGCGTGCAACACGGTCGCCCACAGGTCCTGCACGGTGCAGACGTCCTGCACGGCATGGTAGCCCAGGTCGTCCGTCGCCCCGTGCACGACGCCACCACGGATCCCGCCGCCCGCCATCCACACCGTGAAGCCGTAGGGGTTGTGGTCGCGCCCGTCGGATCCTTGCGCGAAGGGCGTCCGGCCAAACTCCCCGGCCCACACCACCAACGTCTCGTCCAGCAAGCCCCGCGCCTTGAGGTCCCGCAGCAACCCGGCGATGGGCTGGTCCACCTGGAACGCCATGTCCTCGTGACCGACCTTCAGGCCGCCGTGTTGGTCCCAGGGGTTGCCGGACTGGCCCACCTCAGCCGGGCGCGCCAGGCAGGACAACTCCACGAACCGAACGCCACGCTCCACCAAGCGCCGCGCCAGCAGGCATTGGCGCGCGTATTCGGCCTTCTGCCGGTTCGACGAGTCGAGCCCGTACAGCCGCCGCGTCGCGTCGGTCTCGCCCCGCAGGTCCATGAGCCCGGGCACGGCGGACTGCATCCGGTAGGCGACCTCCTGGTTGAGGAGGGCGGACTCGACCTGCGCCGGATGCGCGAGCTGGTCGAGATGCCGCCGGTCCTGCGCCTCGACGAACGCCAGCCGACGGCGTTGCCGGGCGTCGGGCTCGCGCGGCTGGATGTTGGCCAGGGGCTCCGTGGCGGTGGGATCGATCAACGAGGCTTGGTGGATGGCTGGCAGGTAGCCGTTGCCATACAGGCTAACGCCGCCCAAGGGCATCCCGCCGCTCGCCAGCACCACGAAGCCGGGAAGGTCCTGGCACTCCGACCCCAACCCGTAGCTCGTCCATGCGCCGGCGCTGGGATGGCCCGCCAAGGTGAACCCCGTGTGAAGGTGATAGTTCGCCTGCGCATGCTCGTTCCCCTTGCTCGTCATCGAGCGGATGACCGCCAGGTCGTCGGCCATCGTCGCGATGTGCGGGAACAACTCCGACACGTCGAGCCCGCTTTGCCCATGGCGCCGGAATGCCCACGGGCTGGCGAGGATGTTGCCGTTCTGGTTGAACATCGTCGGCCGCACCGGCACCGGCATCGGCTTGCCGTGGTCGCGCGCCAGCCGGGGCTTCGGGTCAAACGTGTCCACGTGGGACACGCCGCCGGACATGAAGCAGAAGATGACGCTGCGCGCGCGCGCCCGGAACGACGGGGGCCGCGGCGCGAAGGGCAGGGGAGCCGCCCCCGCAGCCGCCCGTGCCCGATCCATCGCGGCCAGACCCGCGAAGGCCGCGAGGCCAAACCCGTTCGAGCAACGGGCCAGCATGTCGCGCCGGGTCAGCAACCGGCCGCGCACCGTGGATTCATGGGCTTCAGTGGACATAGATGAATTCCTTCAGGCAAAAGAGCGATTGGGCTAGGTCCGCCCACGTTGCGACGTGGGCGTCGGCGTCGGCCATGGACCCGAGCGCGTGGTCGTGCGCCAGCTCTTCCAAGTGCCGGAGGGCGGCGGCCAGCTCCGCGTCGTCGCACGCGCGCCCGAGGGCCGATGCAAGCATGGTGCGGATGCGCTCGCCGCGTGGGATTTTGGACGCCACGAGCCGCTCGGCCCAGCGCCGCGCCATCTCCCGCACGAACGGGTCGTTGAGCATCGCGAGGGACTGCGCCGGAACATTCGTCACGTCGCGCGCGCCGCGCGGGGTGGCGGGCTTGGGGGCGTCGAACGCCTCCAGGAGCGGATGGTGTGCGTTGCGTCGGGTCCTTTGGTACACGCTGCGGCGTCGCTCGCCATCCAACGGCCCGGCCGGGCCGCCGCCCTCCGTCTTGCCCGTGTAGTACACGTTCACGCCCGGCCCGCCCATCCGCAGGTCGAGCTGGCCCGCCACGGCCAGCAATGCGTCGCGCACCGACTCGGCGTCGAGGCGCCGGACGCGCGCGTGGGAAAGCAGGTCGTTGCCAGGATCCAGACGGGCAGCGTCGGACCCTTGGGCGGCGGAGCGCGAGAAGGCCTCGGAGGTCACCAGCAGCCGGACCATCCGGTGAACGGACCATCCTTCCCGGACGAAGCGCGACGCCAACGCGTCGAGCAGCTCCGGATGCGTGGGCGGAACACCCAGCCGCCCAAAGTTGTCGGGGGTCGCCACCAGCCCGCGCCCGAAGACGTGATGCCAGATGCGGTTGACCATCACGCGCGCGAGCAGGGGGTTGGACGAGTCGGTCAGGTCCCGCGCCAGCTCGGTCCTGCCCGAGCCCTCGGTGGCATAACGACGCCCGCCCAGGGCGGACAGGTAGCCGCGCGGCACGATGGGCCCGGGCCGATGGGGGTCGCCCCGTTGATACAGGGGAAAGTCCTCCCCCGGCACCTCGTGCAGGCCCGGGGCGCGCCGGGGAACGGGGATGGCCGCCTCGATGCCGCGAAGTCTCCGGACGTCGGTGGCGATTTCAGGCAACGCTTCGAGCGTGGAGGGCAACGCTTCGGAACGAACCAGCGCGTCGAGAAAAGCGACGTCTTCGTCGTCGGCCTTGCCGTGCGCCCAGCGCTCGACGCAACCCAAGGCATGTGTCGCCAGCATCCGGGCCACGTCGCCGGCCGAGCCCGGGGCAGGTTGCGCCGCCAGCGCCCGCCACGGCCACGACGTCTCCCGCGGTGCCTCCGGCTTGTCATGGAACACCACCTCCGCCACCCCAAACCCCGCACGCCCCTCCGCATACGGACGTGGCCCGGCCCGAAAGCCTTGGCTCGCGAAGTCCTCGCTCGTCACCACCTCGATGTAGGCATGGGACCCCTTCCGGTAGGCGGTGTCCCAGCGCATCCAGCCGGGCGTCTCGCGCCCCAGCCCCAGCGCCGGGTAGATGCCCCCATTCCCAATCGGGTAGCTCTCGATGACGACCCGCGCGTTCGCGTGGGTTCCCAGCCCGCGCACGCTGATGCTGTCGGTCGTGACCTTGAAGCGCGGCGAGATCAGCACGCCCGGCTCCTTGCGGGTCAACGTGGACGACATCACGCCGCCCGGAAGCAAGCCCGACACGACCCGATCCCCGGTGGGCTCGACCACGAAGTCGCCGGGCGCGGCCGCGACGGCGGGCTTGCCGGGGCCGCCCATCGACCACGACGCGGCCCCGGGACCGCACAGGTTCCAGGCGGGGGTGAAGTTGGTCCGGTTGAACGCCTCGCGC
>JBJSZF010000753.1:0-13630 GCA_046090125.1 Verrucomicrobiota bacterium | reverse complement strand
TTGTCCGGCCACACGTGCAGGGCCTCGAGCTGGCGGGGGGTGAACCTCGAGCTGATGGACTCGAAGTCCTGCAGGCCGGAGGCGCCCATGGTGGCGCCCACCGCCACCATGGCCAGGACCGAGGCCTGGCGATGGTAGAGGCCGTGGCCGCGGCGGGTGTCGGGGAGGGCGCGCAGGAAGAGCTGCTTGGGCTTGCCGTGCTCGATGTAAAAGTCCCGCGAGGCGCGTCCGAAGCCGGAGGAGGTCCCGACGGCCTCGAAGCCACAGGCCTTGTAGCAGGTGCCCTGGAAGAGGGGCTCGTCCACGAAACTCTCGACGAGGAGGACGGGGTGCCCATTGCGCTGGGACCAGTCGTCGCCGAGGCGGCGGAGGGCGAGTGCGAGGACGCGGGAGGCGAGGTTGGGGAGCCTTTGGCGGTCCGGGAAGACGAGGAATCGGGCGTTGTTGACGACCAGGTGGAGGCGGCGGGCGCGCTGGCGCGGGGACCAGCCGATCCACTGGTCGCGGGCCTTGTTGTGGAGGGCGGCGCTGGAGAAGAGGAGGATGGAGACGGGCTGGTCATCGATGAGGGCGACGTAGCGGAGGGTGGGGCCTGCGACGTGGGGTTGGTGGAGGTAGTGGTCCTCGGTGAGGCGTCGGTCGAACTCCTCGCGCTTGTGGGCCCGATGAGGCGGACGACGACGCGGGCGAGGAGGTCGGGTTCCGGCGTGGACTTGTCGGAGATCATGCCCCGAAATCGTGGGGGAGGCGCCGGGTCTTTGTCCGGTTCAAACATGATCTCCGCCCAACGGGTGTTCAGGAACTCATTCCAGATGAATCAGCCCTGCACCGCCCGTGGAGAAGGGGCGTGCATGGCGGAGGGCCGAGGCAGGGGGGCGGCTCGGCGGATTTTCGGGTCGCCTGCGGGGTCGGAAGCCGGGAAGATCGGGAATGATGTTGAATCGGCCTGAGGTGATTTGCACGCATGAGAGCGACCTCGACGGTTGGGTGTCGGGCCTGTTGCTGCAGCGCCTTGCCCAGGGCCTGTTTTCCGCGCAGGTGCCGCTGGAGGCCTACAACTACCAGGGTTGGAAGGCTCGGCGGATGCCTGAGGAAGTTGCGTGGGTGGCGGATTTTGCGTTTGACGGGCGATTCGACAAGCCGGGTTGGTTGGTGGTGGACCATCACACGACGACCTACACGCCCCGCCAGGCAAGGGCACTGCACGACGTGGGGCAGTCTGCGTCGCGGCTCTGCTACGCCATGCTGGAGGAGCATGGGCTGGGGAGCCCGTCGCTGAGCAGGTTGGTCCACCTCACGAACGTTGGCGACCTGTTCCTCGAGGGCGACCCGGACTTTGTGGAGGCCTGCGACTATGCGGCGTTGGTGAAGGCCTATGGCTTCTGGGGGCTTCATGCGGTGGTTGCGGGTTCCCCGGAGGCGTTGTTGGACCACCCCTTGTTGGAGGTCATGCGTGTTCGGCGCCGAGTGGAGGACCCGATCGGCTATGACCTGGCCGCGAGGGACGTGGTGGAGTTGTCGCCGAAGGTGGCCCTGGTGCGCGCGCCCGTGGGCAACAGCAATCTGATCGTGCATCGCATGCTGAATGAGCGAGCAACGCCGCACCCGGTGATCGCGACGCTGCATCGACGCGGCGGCGGGATTTACGTGGCGAGCTTTCGGAGCCTCCATGGCGAGGCGCTGGGGATTGCGCAGCGGTTGGAGGGGGGCGGCGGGCACCCGAACGCCTCGGGGGCGACGCTTCCCCGCTTGCAGAGCACGGAGGCGGCGGTGGAGTACCTTCGATCGCGCCTGGGCCAATCAGGTGGGCCTTGCACGAACGGGGCTGCGCTCGCCTATCGTTTCGAGGGTCTGGCGTGGCCCGCGAAGCCCTCGGCGTGACCACTCCATTTCAGCTAACAGGGGCGCGGCTTGATACCGCGCCCCTTGGCCTTCTTGGCGCGTGATCCGGTTGGCGCGGCCTATCGTGCACGCCGGCGCCACAAGGCGAAGCCGACCAACCCGGCGGCGGCCATGGCGGCCCATTCTGCGGGCTCAGGCACAGGCGTCATGCCTCCCATGTCGAGCGTGATGTTGGCATCGACGTTGCGGCCAAAGTCCCAGCCAAACTCGAAGCCATCCGATGTCGCGATGTCGCCAGAGAAGGTGCTGCCGACGGCAGGCAGCGACCAGTCGGACAGCCACGCGCCCGGGCCGGACTTGCTGGACTCGACGACCGTCCCGTTCACGAGCCGAAGACGAAGGGAGCCCTCGGATGAATCGGGCACATAGTTGGCGACGGCGTTGTTCGCGTCACCGAGGCTAATTTCGAGGAGGGTCGTCGCGTTGGGAGCGATGGACATCGTGGTGCCCGACCACGAGACGATCCCCGCGGCCTCAAAGACCATTTGCACGTTTAAGAAGTCACCAGACTCCACGATGCCCCCAGCAGGCCCATGGATCACGAACGAGACGGGATCACGCTTCCTCGCAGGATTTGTTGCCGAGGCGGTTCCTCCGACATGTGCCGCGATGGATGGGATCCATCGAATGAAGCCACGGCGCCATCCAAGGCCGCCGAGGACATAGGTTGCAGAGCTGTGGGCAAAGGCGGTGGAACCGGGACCGACGGCAGTGGCTGACCCTCGGGCGGACGTCAATCCAGACACCGAGCCGAACGGGCCTGCGACGGCCAGCACGGAGGCCGAAGCATTCGCATGGCTGGGCCCGGAGACGGCGAGCGCAGCCGACGGCAACAGTGCGGGGGGAGGCATGAGCGACGCGGCCCCGTTGAGCTGCGACTGGGGCGCAAAGCCAGGCGTCCGGGCATAGGCATGGGAGGATACCGACCCGACGCCCGTGGGCACGAACCATCCCACGGGCACTCCCGGAGCTGGCCAGAAGCCTGGGTAGAAAGTGAACGTGTGGGAGACGTCGTACGACGAGTTGAGCACCTGGGCCTGGGCGCTGCCGCAAAGCAGCGCTCCGGCAAGGGCCGACCTTGCGATGCCAACCAGTGAGGCCCGCGCGCGTGAGCGCCCAGGGCGAGGCTGGTTGAGGTTGTGTTGGAAGGGCACCCAAGAGGCGCCGTTCTTGATGTGGTTTACCATAGGCCAAGAGCGCTCGACCACAGCACCGCCTGCGTCTAGGGAAGGTGACTACCTATAAGTTCTAACGCGCGTCCGACTACATGGGTCACAGTTGCTTGCCGGCGACCGCCTCGGGAGGCAGTGCTCCCGGGCAACAGTTCGCGCTTTCCCTTGTCGATGAACACCGCAAGATCCCGCCGTTTTCCATGGACCTTGCAGACCTTTCTTGGCCCGCCGTCGCGGCCCTTCCCCGCGCGACGCCGGTGGTGATCCCGATCGCGGCGCTGGAGCAACACGGCCACCATCTTCCCGTGTTCACGGACAGCCTCTTGCTGGGCGAGGTGGTGCGACGGATGCGGGGCGACATGGGTGGCGCGGCATTGTTTGCGCCCCTGACATGGCTGGGCAATTCCCACCATCACTTGGGCCAGCCTGGCACCTTGTCCGCCGAGCCAAGAACGTACCTCGACCTTCTTTCGGGGCTTGCCCGCAATTTCATCGCGCATGGGTTCCGGCGGTTGTTGTTCCTCAACGGCCACGGCGGCAACGACGTACCGGCGCGACAGGTGGTTTTTGAGCTGCGCCAGGAGCATCGGTCGATGGAGGGGCTTCTGCTGCTGGCCGCGACGTACTGGAATCTGGCGTCGCCGCCGTCCGAGCCTGGGCTTTTCCAGCGGGAGATGGGGCATGCGTGCGAATGGGAGACCTCCATGATGCTGGTGATTGCGCCGCACCTGGTCCAAGGCCACGAACGGGCAGGAGGCATCGCCCCAGGAGTTGGCTTCGAGCCCGCGGCCCGCGGCTGGACGATGGCGGACCGTTCCGAACCGGGTCACATCGGATGGCCCGCGTTGGCGACGCGCGAGAAGGGCGAGGCGTTGCTTGCTGCGTTTTCCAGGGGCGGAGTGGCGTTGCTACGGCGCATGGCAGCCTGGGACGGCAAGAGCTGGGACGCGCCGGAGGCACGCCCGTGAGCGAGGGCGAGCGCCACGGGGCTCCACGGGCGTCCTGGAAGTGGGCGGTGTGCGGGCTGCTGCTGCTGGCGTCGGCGGTGAACTACATGGACCGTCAGACGCTGGCCAACGCATCGGTCCGGATCACGCGCGAGCTCGGGCTGACGGACGCGGAGTACGGTCGGGTGGAAGGCGTTTTCGGGTATGCGTTTGCGCTCGGGTCGGTGGTGTTTGGCTGGATGGCGGACCGACGGTCGTTGCGTGGGCTGTATGCGGCGGTCCTCGCATCGTGGTCGATGGCGGGTATAGCCACGGGGTTTGTGGCGAATGGAACGCAGCTTTTCTGGTGCCGGGCGGCGCTTGGTTTTTTTGAGGCGGGCCATTGGCCGTGCGCGATCCGGACGACTCGGCTGTTGCTGGAGGCGAAGGACCGGCCGCTGGGCAACGGCCTGTTGCAAGGCGGGGCATCGGTGGGGGCGATCGTGACGCCGCTGGTGATGCTTGCGTTGATGGGATCGGGCTCAGGCGAGTGGCGTCGGCCCTTCGTGGTGGTGGGAGCGGCCGGGCTAGCATGGCTCATACCTTGGCTGTGGCTGGTGCGGGGCTCGGAGCTGGGATGCCGTCCTACGGCGCCGCCGAAGCCGTTTGCGGGGCTTGGGGAGCTTTTGGCGTCACGTCGCATGTGGCTGGTTTTGGCGACGATCGCGTGCATCAACACGACCTGGCAGGTGATGCGTGCATGGCTGCCAAAGTTCCTGCAGCAGGGTCGCGGGTTGGCGGAGTCCAACGCCCTGTGGTTCAACTCGGCATGGTTCCTGATGGCGGACGTGGGTTGCATTGGGGCGGGAGCGCTCGTCACGTGGCTGGTGACGCGAGGTCGTGATGCACATGGGGCGCGGCTGGGGGTCTTTGGGTGCTGCGCGGCCCTCTGTGCAGTGGGCGTCTTGATTCCATGGCTGCCCGCCGGGCCATGGTTGCTGCTGGTGCTGGGGATGGTGGCTGCGGGATCGCTGGGGGTGTTTCCGCTGTACCATGCCTTCACGCAGGAGTTGCCGGCATCGCGTCAAGGGCTAGTGACGGGGTTGGCGGGGGTTGCGGGGTGGATCATGCCGGCCCAGGCACAGCAGGCGTTGGGGCAGCTGGCGACCCGGACGGGTTCCTTGGACGCCGGGCTGGCGCTGGCGGCGCTCCTCCCGCTGGTGCCCTTGGCCTTGCTGGCATTCGCCTGGGGCAAGGTCTCCGGGGAAGGCCGCCGCGAACCCCAGGCGTCGTAGGTCGACCCGGCACGAGGCCGAGTCGGGACGGATGCCACCGGATCCCAGGCGGACGGGCCGAAGGCTCGCGCGTGGCGCCCGACGACTCGTTCAAAACTATACCCGCCCGAATCCCTCCGCGTGCACTGGCGGGCCCACGTGCTGCGTCCTATAGGGACGTCATGCAATCCAGTGCTGGGGGATGCGCGCCCTCTCCACGCGGCGATGCCGGGGACTTGAGCGAGGAGGCGATCATTCCATGTGGCGGCGTCGGGCTTCCCGCCCTCCTGCATGTGCCGGCGGGCGCCCGCGGCTTGGTGGTGTTTGCCCATGGGACCGGATCGGGGAGACGGAGCCCGCGGAACGGATTTGTGGCGGAGGCGTTGCACGCGGCGGGGCTGGGGACGTTGCGGGTGGACTTGTTGGTGCCCGGGGACGCGTTGGAGCAGGACGCTTCCAGCCACAGGAGCCTGGACATTGCGGTGATCGCCGGACGGCTGTTGGGGGCGGCCCGATGGGCTGCGCAGCGCACGGGGGCCGATCCGCTGCCAACGGGAGCCTTTGGTTCGAGCACGGGAGCGGCGGCGGCGCTGGTGGCGGCGGCGCATCGGGGCTCGCCTATTAGCGCGGTGGTGTGCCGGGGCGGCAGAACGGACCTTGCGGGTCCTGCGGCGTCCAAGGTGACGGCTCCTACCCTGCTCGTGGTGGGTGAGCAAGACCCTTGGGTGCTGCAAGCCAACCAAGAGACGCTGGGACAACTGGCGGGCGAACGAGAGTTGGTGGTGGTGCCGGGAGCGGGGCACCTGTTCGAGGAGCCGGGGGCGATGACGCGGGTGGCGGCGGCGGCAGCCGCATGGTTTCAACGGCATCTCGTGTTTCCAGCAACCGTGCCGAGGGGAACTTGCGCGTGACGGCGTACTTCCAAGACCGCGCCGACGCTGGGCGGCGGCTGGCCAGCAGGCTGGACGGACACCGGGGCGCGCCCTCGACGGTCGTGGTGGCGTTGCCACGCGGGGTTGTGCCGGTGGCCCGGGAGGTGGCGACCCGCCTTGCGTTGCCGCTCGACATCTTGGTTGTCCGCAAGCTCGGGGTGCCGGGCAACGAGGAGTATGCGATGGGGGCGATAGCAAGCGGCGGGGTCCGGGTGATCAATGCCCATGCCGTGTCGCTCTTGCGCATCGGCCCGGAGACGCTCGAAGCCGTCGCGTTCCGGGAGGGACGGGAGCTGGAGCGGCGCGAGCGGGTGTTGCGCAGGGGACATTCGGCCGTGGACGTGCGGGGAAAGACGGTGTTGCTCGTGGACGACGGGGTCGCCACAGGCTCCACGCTTCGCGCCGCCGTGCAGTCGCTGCGGAAGCGCGGAGCGCGACGGGTCATCGCGGCGGTCCCCACCGTCGCCCAGGACACGCTCGCAAGGCTTCGGTCCGAAGTGGACGAATGGGTGGTCTTGATCGCGCCGCCGACGTTTCGCTCCGTGGGAGAGTGGTACGCGAGCTTCCCGCAGGTGACGGACGAAGAGGTCGCTGGGATGCTAGATGTGGAGGGCAAGGAGCCATGAGACGGTCGCAGACGGGGTGCCTTCCGTCCGAATCCCGCTGCGCCCGGAAGCGCCCGGTTCATCTGGGCTGGGCTGGGGCGTGCTATCGGACGGTTTGCAGCCGTGATAGGAATCGGGGATACCGAGGCTCCGCGGGATGCAGCGGAATGTGGGTGGCTATTGTCCTTTGGTTGCTGGTGACCTGCCTTCAATTCGTGCACGGCGATGTGTTTGCCGGAGGGGACGACCGCAGGATCCGGCACCGACTGTTGGAGGGGAGCGTGCTGGTGGATGACTGCCCGCCCTGCGCTCGCCCCATCATCCCGCTTCGGCTTCGAGGCACCTTCGACGTGACAGCGGCCGAGTTGGATTCCGGGGTCCAACGACTTGGGCTGCACAACATCGCATGGCGCGCATCCGCAGCGGACGGAACAACCATTAGGATTTCCGGCACGGGCCACGTGACGATGCGGCCCGGGGGGGGCCAAGACATGGTGCTGGACCTCGTTCTCGCCAGGGAGGGCACCCAGCTTTTCCGACGGTTCACCAACAGGACCGCCGCCGTGTCACGCCCGCTGCCCAATCTCGCGGCGGACCTCGAATCTCAGGAAAGGACGCCCGTGCAGGTCTTCGAGCTATCGCTGCGCTCAGCCCCGCTGCGAGACCTGTGGTTTGTGACGTCACACGGCTTCACTCCCGGCAAGGATGGCAACCTGGGAGGGGGACGAAGGGTTGCGGGGGACGTGTTGTCGATGGATGGCCACGTGGTGGCAGGGAACGGACGATTGACGGGGCAACTGGGCATCATGCCGATCGTGCCCCCTTTGGCCTTGGGTGCCCTGGATGTACAGCCGGGCGGACGGATCGTGTTCGCCCTGCGCGAGCGCGTTTTTTCCGAAACCCTGGGGCATCTGTCGCCTGGGGTCGTCCTGGGGGCGGACGGCTCCGTGTTCGCAAGGGTTCGGGACCTGCTGGACCGATTCCGGCCGATCGCATATCCGGCTTCCGAACCCGGCGTGGACGCGGTCCAGGTGCTCGACTCCGGCGAGGTGTTGTTTTCGACGACGACGGACGTGCTGACGTCCTGCGGTACGCTGGGGCATGGGGACGTGCTTTCGAGCGACGGCACGGTTCGCTGGCGGTTCAAGGAGATCCTTGGGGCGTTTGTTCCCTCACCATGGGCTGGGACGACGCTGGAGGAGGTGGGGATCGATGCGTGGCACGCATGGCCCCACGGTGAGGCGTGGTTCTCTGTGAGGAAGGGGTTTCATTCGGCCGTTGCAGGCACGGTGTGGCCGGGGGACGTGCTCAGCACGGGAGGCTGGGTCGTTTATCGAAACCTCGAATTATTGGAGGGCTTCGGGCCGCTGGAGGACTTGGCTGACTTCGCATTGGAGGGGCTGTTCGTGCTGACGGACTTGGCGGCGGCCTCGGACGCTGGATGGGTGGCAGGGTCACTGGTCGAGCATGGCATGTTGGTGGAGGGCATTGGCAGGGCCCGGGCATGGCAACTGGAATGGGCGCCGGATCTCGGCGGCAGGTTTGAGAGGGTCGGGTCTCCGACGCCATGGGCGAGGTGGATTCGGCCGACGGACGGGCGGGCTGGGTTCTATCGGGTTCGATCGTGGTGAGGCGGCGCGGCATTGATTCCCGTCTCGCCTGCCTTGGCGTCACGATGGCATGCTCAGGACATGCGATTCATCGGCGGCGTCATTGAGAAGCTGCAGCGGCATCCCAAGCGGATTGTGTTTCCGGAAGGGACGGAGCCGCGCGTGTTGCAGGCGGCGCGGCAGTTTCATTCGTTGAGGCTGGGCGTGCCGATCCTGCTGGGCGACCGGGCCTTGGTGAAGGAAGCGGCGGCGGCGTTGAACGTGTCGCTGGAGGGCATCCGCATCATCAACCCGACGACGTCGCCGGACCTGGACTCCTTCGTGAGGCGGTTCGAGATGATCCGGCGGTCCAAGGGGATCAAGGAGCAGGAGGCACGGGAGGCCATGATCAAGCCGAACTACTTTGGCGCGATGATGGTGGGGATGCGGCAGGCGGACGGCTTGGTGTCGGGCACGAACGAGATTTCCGGGTCCGTGCTGAGGCCCTTGTTTCAGATCATCAAGGTGGCTCCCCGGACGACGACGGCGTCGTCCTGCATGGTCATGGAAGTGGAGGACACGCGTTTTGGCGACGGGGGCGTGTTGTTCCTCGGCGATTGCGGCGTGATCCCGGAGCCGACGGTGGATCAACTGGCGGAGATCGGGCTGTCCACCGCGCGTCTGGCGCGGCAAATCATGGGCACGCCCCCTCGGGTGGCCTTTCTTTCGTACTCCACGAAGGGCGTCACGACGCAGGCGTCCGTGCTGCGCGTGAAGGCGGCCACGGAGCTGGCGCAGAAGCGGGCGGAGGGGGAGTTGCTCGAGGCGGACTTCGACGGGGAGCTCCAAGTGGACGCCGCGTTGGTCCCCGAGATTGCGGCCCGGAAGCTGCCCGGGTCGAAGGTCGCCGGACGGGCGAACGTCCTGATTTTTCCCGACCTCAACTCGGGGAACATCGCGTCGAAGATGATCCAGCACATCGCGCGTGCGAACGCGTACGGTCAGGTGCTGCTGGGGCTCGACCGCCCTGCGGCGGACGTGTCACGCGGCTCCAGCGCCCACGACATCCTCGGCGTTGCCTCCATTGTTGGCCTCCAAAGCATCGAGTACCCCAAGCTCTATCCCGGCGCCGGTGAGCACCTGCCCGGCGACTCCTGAATCATGCTCCTCAACGAGAAGACCCCGCGCATCTTCGTCGCGGCCACGCGGCAGAACGACGGCAAGACCACCACGTCCCTCGGCCTGCTTTCCGCGCTGGAACGGCGCTACGGACGCGTGGGCTACATCAAGCCCGTGGGCCAGCGCTTCGTCGAGATTGACGAGCAAAAGATCGACGAGGACTCCGTCCTGATGGACAAGGTATTCCGTCTGGACTGTCCCCTGGTGGACATGTCGCCCATTGCCGTCGAGCCGGACTTCACCCGTCGCTACCTGCAGAATGCCAACCTGGAAGGCCTGGTGAAGCGCATCCACAAGGCGTTCGACCGGGTGGCATGGGAGAAGCAGTTCGTCCTCATCGAGGGCACCGGCCACGCCGGCGTCGGGTCCGTCTTCGACCTTTCCAACGCCGCCGTCGCCCGCCTGCTCGGGTCCAAGGTCGTCATTGTGTCACGCGGAGGCATTGGCCTGCCCATCGACGAGGTGGCGATGAACCGCGCGCTCTTCGCCGCCGAGGGCGTGGAGGTCCTCGGGGTGATTCTCAACAAGGTGCTCCCGGAGAAGCTGGATTACATCACCGAGTTTGCCGAGCGCGGACTCAAGCGAAAGGGGCTCGAGCTGCTGGGCGTCATCCCCCATCAACCCATCCTCTCCAAGCCCACGCTGGACCTGATTCGCGAGGAACTTCGCGCCGAGGTCCTGGCGGGGTCCCCACGCATCCACAACATCGTCCATCGCGTCGTCATCGGGGCCATGGGACCCGCCAACGTCACCCGGCTGTTCCAGCCCGCCACCCTCCTGATCTGCCCGGCGGACCGGGAGGACGTGCTGCGGGCCGCCGCGGAGGCCACCGCCCGGGACGAGTCCCAGCTCGCTGGCGTCATCCTCTCGGACGACATCCGCCCGTCGCCCTCCATGCATCGGTTGGTCGCCGACTTCCCCTGCCCTGTCCTTCTCACCCGCGCGGACAGCTACTCCGTCGCCTCCGCCGTCCATGACCTCACCGTCAAGACGCGCCCCGACGACACCCAGAAGATCCGGCTGATCCGCGACATGATCGCCCGGCACGTGAACCTCGACCGCATCCTCGAGCGCATCACTTGAAGGCCGCGTCCAGCCGAACGGCGCAGTGACGTCAATGGACGGCGACGATCCGACGAACCCGAAGGATCCCGTCCGGCTTTTCCCGGCCCTGAGGAAGGTCGTCCACCTCCACTTCAACCTTCCTGCACAGCCACCTGGCAAGGTCCAAGTCCTTTGCAGCCACCTCCAAGGCACCCAAGGATCCCCTGCCCGGTTCCAGGCTACGAAGCCAAAACCCAGCGGAGCCCCTTGAACCCGGAACCCTTTCGATCACCCCCACGCGAGTCGCCCGTCGTACAACGCTTGCAGAAGACGATGGGACTGCCGCTTGGCCAGGGGCCGATGCCGGAAGGACCGACACGGGCTTGGCTGCGGACTCGGGCGTGGCGACACGCCCCCGATTCGAGGGGGTCGCGGCAGGCAACGTCATGACCGGAGCCTTGGAAAATCCCTTCCCAAACCCCGGAGTGTTGGTCTTTCCCACCATCGTGGAACTTGCCGGCCGTTCGGCCGCAGACCGCGCCACCACGCCTTGGCTGGACGGCAGGGTCTGACGCCGGTCACCAAGTATTGGGGCTACGTTCGTTGCGGCTTTGTTTCCGGGGCCATTGGCCCCGCCGACTGCAACTGTGGCCACTCTTGATGGCCTGCCCATCTGAGAGGCAGGCGCCCCCGCGTTCCTTCGCGCGGCTGAGCGTGGGGCAGGCCCTGATGAAGACGGCGCCCCCGTCAGGATCCCGGCCGGCTTTGCACCAACCGCCGGGGCCGCATTGGTAACGGAGGCCCTTGCCACGGCACCAGTCGGCCCCCGTGGACGGGTCGGCGGTGCGGATGTTGCCATGGCTCGGTCCCGTGTTGAGGAAACCGGCGGCGACGTCCTGCCTGCCATGGTGGAGGATGCGGGGTCAGCGGCTGGCTTGCTCCCCGCCGGAGGCAAGAGAGCCGACCGTCGGGCCGTCGGAACACCCGGAAGGATTGACCCAGGTGTCAGCCCCGCACGCGGCGGCAGCAGCCCTTTGGGCATGGAGTCCGCCACGATGGCACGGGCAGGCACCTGTGACGAAGTAGCCGTCGTGTTGGCAGGCAACTGCCGCTTGGGCGCAACCGCCGGTGCGTCTTCGTCCCCCAGATTACGCGGCGCGCCCTGGGGCATTCCAGCGGCCGCGACCGGCGCCCCCCCCGCGAGCACCAGCCGATCCCCACCCGCCGGTGCGCGGGCGACGACGCTGGGCCCTGAGTTGAGTGGAACCCGCAAGCCGACCGACGACTCGCCTCGCGGCGGCTTCGATGCCGGTGCCGTCGAGGCGACACTCAGCGCGGCGGCCTCAGGCGGATCTTGAGGCGTGAATGGAGCAGTGGCGTTGTGACCGGCCTGGGAAACCGCTTCGGGTTGGCCCCCTTGGAAGGCCATGGGCGTGTCCCCGAAAGGGCTGCCCTCCCAGTCCCACGGCACCCAAGGCGGCTCGGGTTGCTGCGCGACGTTGCCAACGCCCGAGACCCGCGGCAGTGCGGCGGCCGTCGAGCCATCGTTTGTTGGCTGATTCGCCAACGACATCCGTGCCCGTCCGACCGCAAGCGGGTTGGAATCGTCCCGGCGCGTCTCGTTGGACCGCACGTAGCCGATGACACATGACGGGGGCGATTCAATCCGAAGCCAGAGCCCGAGGCGTTCGGAAGTATCCAGGGTCGTTCCCTTGGGAACCTGACCCACCGCCGGACACAGAACGCCCGGTCCCGCGCGAAGGAACGCGGGCTCGCCCCGAACCTTCCCCGTGGCGAGGTCCACGGCCCCGACCGAGATCCATACCTTGGCCTTGGCGGGCGCGGCCACCATGAGCCATTCCTCCCCGCCACCCGCTCCCGCACCCATCCCGGCAACACGGACGGCCGATGCCTCGATTCGCTCCCCGTCCTCGAGCATGGTCAGCACGGGCCCGTCCCTTGATGGCCGGGCGCAAAGCTCCGCCCTTCCAACCATGACCACGACCTCGGCCATCACGTCATGGACTACAAGTCCACCGAACGCCCCAAGGACGATGGCTACGACGCGCGTCAGCCACGGGATTGACCAAGGGCCGAAGGCACGCAGCCAATGCACCGGTTCTCGAAACCAATGGGGCGCCAACCTCCCCGCCGTGACGCAACCCGCCAGCGGCACACAAGCCTCGATCGGCTGCGCCAACCCAAGTCTCAAGGGGCCGCCTCGATGGACTTCACCTTGATGACGCTGCGGGTCCGCCACCGGGCGTCACGGTATTCCTCGCCTTGGATCACGACCTGCTTGGATCGCCACTTCTCGAAGTCAAAGGTGGCATCGTCGCTGATCAGGAATCCAAGCGTGCCCTCCCCCCGACGGAAGCTGTCGAGTTGGTAGCGTCCCGGGGCCTGAGGGCTGACGGCCAGTGCCACGACGCCCTGCCGAACCACCGGACGCGGCTTCTCGTTCAAGAAGACGATCTCGGCCTGTCGGCCCGACTCGGATGGCGCGGGAATGGTGGGCTCTGCGGGAACCAGAGCGGAACCCCCCGGAGGAACGGACGCCGCAGACGCCTCCACGGGAACCGGACGAACCGCCTCGGTCGGCAGGCTCAACGCGGGTGGCGGGAGCGAAGGAGCAACGGGGGCGGGGGTCGCCTCGGCAACACGCACGGGCACGGCAGGCACGGGCGGCGGCACGACGAGCGGACGTCCCGCAACGGCCGAACCCGGCGGAACGACACGACCCGCGCCCACAACGGGACGACTGGCATTGGGCGGCAGGGGAGTGGGCCCGGTTCTCGCCATGGGAAGTGGAGGTGGAGGAGGCCGAAAACCCGATGAAGGCACCACGCGTGCCACGGGGGGTTGCTTCGTTTCGGCTGGGGTCTTGGCGGCTGTCTCGGGGACGCCGGCAACGCCGGCGGCCGGAAGACTCCCCGTCTCCGGCCTCGTGAGGCCAGCCGAGACGTAACCCATGACGGCACCAGGCGGGGCGGCGATGCGTATCCAA
>JBJSZF010000752.1:0-3284 GCA_046090125.1 Verrucomicrobiota bacterium | reverse complement strand
CGGTGGTGGAAGGGGGGAGGTGGCGACGGAGGGGCACCGCATGGGGTTCGTGACGGTGGGCAAGGGCCACCTGGCCCTCCGTCCAAGGACGCGATGTCCCGAAGGGGCAGCCTACCGAAAAGGTTGTGGAAACGGTCGTTGCGGCTGGGCGAGGGGGCTTGCCCCAGCGCCGGGACGGCGCTGCCACCTTTTTGGTGGGTCTCGTTCGTCCCATCCTGCCGTGCATGGGGTGGACGGGGTGGCATGGGACAAGAACGAGACGGTCTTGCTACCGTCTCCGAGAGAGGCCACGGGCCGGCCTAGGCACACCCCATGGACGCCCTGCATGGCGAACGCGAGGCCGGATAGGACCTGCCCCATGCGCATGCGGCCGCGCCTACGGCGGCCCTCATCACAAGGCGCGCCTGCGGCCATGCGATGAACCTAGCCCGGTACGCCGGGTCAGGGGACCCGGCCTACAGCCGATTTCAGGATGAACGATGGAAGGCAGGCATCGACTTGCGGCCGAGGACAGCCGCGCTCCCAGCAATGAGCGCCCCCTTCCCCGCTCCCCGCTCCCCGCCGCTCGCTCCCCTACTCCACCACCTCGACCTCGGCCGCGCCGGGCGGCACCGCCTGCCTTCGCGGGGCCTTCCCGGGCCAACGCACCTCGATGGCGTGGGCCTTCCATGGATTGCCCAGGACCGCCACCGGGCCGTCCACGGACCACCACCCCGCCCCGCCATGCCATTCGCGCGCCGGCCCCAGCCCGCCCTCGTGCACCAATCGCGCCACCGCGCCGAATCCCACGGGATTGCCCCCCTGCCCCTTCAGCCGCACGCGCAGCCCGGGACGCGCGCGGACGTTGCGCCACAGGGTCGTGCCGGCCGCGTTCTGGGCCACCGCAAGGTCCACGCGGCCGTCGCCGTCGAAGTCGGCCGCCGCCGCGCCCCGGCCATCGCCATGGACGGCCACGCCCGTTGCCTCGTCGGGAACCAGCAAGCCACGACCGTTGTTGCGAAGCCACAGCCCGCGCCCGGCGTCCGTGCGCTGCACCATGGGCTGCGCGGCGGCCCAGTTCTGCGACAGGAACACGTCCTCGTCGCCGTCGCCGTCCATGTCCGCCACCACGACGCCGAACACGGTCGAGCGCTGGGCACTTGCCGGAAGCGGGACCAGCTCCATGAAGTCGCCGCGATTCATGAGGAGGGCGCTGTCGAGCCACCGGACCTCGCGTCGTTGCAACCGGGGCGCGGCGTCCCCCAGAAGGGCCGAAAGGTCCGCCGCCGCGAATGTCGCGTGCGTGGGGAACCGCTCCGCCCACGGCGGCAGCACCATCCGGAACATGGGCAGCTCGCGCTGGGGCCATTCCCGCCCCGTGCCCGGCTCCACCCACGACTCAATCATCTCCACGGCCCCCGCCCCGAGGTCGCCGTAGTGCAGGCGGCGCGGCGCATCGGCCGACGCATGGAAGGGCGTGTTCCGTCCCCAGTTGCCCAGCACCAGGTCCAGGCGCCCGTCGCCGTCGAGGTCGCCGGCCGTCACGCCGTTCCACCAACCGCTCCAGTCGGCGTCCTTCAAGGTGTTCGTTCCATGCCGGACCACCGGCCTCCATGGCCGGAGGGTGCCGCCCTCGTTGCGCAGGAACGCGGGGCACTCCCACTCGCGCGACGCCACAAGGTCCGCGTCGCCATCACCGTCGAGGTCCGTGAAGCACGCCGCCGTGACGAGCCCGAGGCCTTGGATCCGTTGGCGCGGAGCCATGCGCCCGCCCGCCGTGCCCAGCACGAGCGACGCGGCCGGCTCCGGATAGCGGCCGGCGACCACGCGCCCGCCCACGAACACCTCCAGCGCGCCGTCGCCGTCCAGGTCGGCGGCGGCCAACGGGCCGGTGCTGAAGCCGGGGTTGAGCACGGTCTCGCCGCTCACGCCCCGGGCGGGGTCCATGACGCGGATGGCCCCGCCGTTGGTCATCCCGTCCTCGTAGTTTGCAGAGCCCGCGAACACCACGCCCATCATGGGCAGCAGGGTGGTGAGGTCCCGCCCCACGGGCTTGTTGAACGGCGCGGCGTCCAGCCTCCGGAAGGTCCCACCGGGCTGGCCCGCGAACACCCCGACGACGCCCCCCTTCCCCGTGCCCACGAGCAGGTCTTCGCGTCCGTCGCCGTTGAGGTCGGCCCATGTCACGCCGGGGCCCAGCAACGACAGGCGGTTGGGAAGCAGGGGCTGGCGCTGGAAGTCGTCGAAGGGTTCCTCCACATGTCCATGGGCCAAGCGCGAGGAAACGTCCTCGAACCAGGGCGCGTCGGGGGCTTCGGAAGGCGGGGCCTTCGTCGCTCCGGCGTGATCCACCTCCAGCCAACGGCCCTCGGGCGTCGTCACCTCCGAGCGACGGCCATCCGGCCAATCGACCCGAACCCGGTGCACGCCCCGCGCCGCCGCGAACGTGCGGGAGGGGGCCTCGCCGGAGAGGTAGCGCCCGCCGCCCATCACCTGGGATTGCTGAACGGGGAGCGACGCCCCGTTGGGTGGCCACACCGTGATGCGAGCCCCGAGCCCGTGGCGGTTGCCCGTGGGTCCCTTCAACTGCACCCGCAGGCGGGGCGCCCCGCCCTCGTTGCGGTACAGGCCCGCGGCCGCGAACAACTCGTTCACCACCACGTCCATGTCGCCGTCGTTGTCGAGGTCGGAGGCCGCCATGCCCTGGGCGATGGAGGCGTCCCCGAAGCCCCAGCGCGCGCCGACCTCCTCGAAGGTGGCGTCGCGGCGATTGCGGAAGAGGAGCTTGGGCGTGACCAGCCTGGGTAGGGAGCGCACGAGGTCGTCGATCTCCCGCTGCCGGAGGGCGCGCCCGCCGCGCTGGGCCGCCTGGATGCGCTCGGCGCCGTCGCTGTCCTGGAAGTCGCGATGCTGCCCCGTGCCCACCAGCACGTCCTCGAACCCATCGAGGTCCACGTCCAGGAAGATGGGGCCCCAGGACCACTCCGTGGCCTCCAGCCCGGCCTGGTGCGCCACCTCGGCGAACGTGCCGTCGCCCCGGCTCATCTGGAGGGCGTTGCGCTTGAGCTGCACGCGATCCTCGAACAGGCCCGGCGGACGGGGCTCCGGAGCCATCGCGGCGAGCTGCGTCTGACGCCGGAACCGGTCCCGGCTCAGCATGTCCACGACCAGGAAATCCTCGTGCCCGTCGCGGTCCAGTTCGCCGAAGTCCGCGCCCATGGAGAACTTGGGGTTGCACCGAAGCGCCCGGTGGGAGGCGGCGCGGAACCGTGCCTTGCCCCGGGCCGATTCGTTGATCCACAGGC
>JBJSZF010000751.1:0-2792 GCA_046090125.1 Verrucomicrobiota bacterium | reverse complement strand
GGCACGCCCAGCAGGAAGGCGAACTCCGTCGCCGCGGGCCGCGAAACGCCGAGCGCGAGGGCGAACAAGATGGCGGAGCCGGACCGGGAGGACCCCGGGCACGCAATGGCCAGCAACTGGGCCGCCGCCACGGCCAACGCCGCCGCCCACGGCACGTCGTCCATGGTCTTGCGACCCTTCAGCCAGTGCTCCACCACAAGGAACAACACCCCGCCCACGAGGGTCGCCGTCGCCACCGGCACAGGGTTTTCCGCATTGAGGCGAAGCCCCGCCTTCTTCAGCGCGAGGCCGCCCACGCCGGTGATGACGAACGCCACGGCGATCTTGGCCAGGTAGGCGCGCGTGGCGGGCTCGCGATGCGTTGCCAACAACTGCCCCAATCGCTCCCGGAAGGCCGCCATCACCGCCAGCACGGCGGCCGACTGGATGATGACGTTGAAGAACTCGGACCGGTGCCCGATCCAGTGCTCCACGAGCAGCAGATGGCCGGTGGACGACACGGGAAGGAACTCGGTGACGCCCTCGACCAGGCCGAGGATGAGGATGGAAAGCCAGTCCGGCATGGGGCGGATGAGACGTCAACCCGCGTGGCGGAAGCAAGCCATCCGCCGCCGCGCCGGGCTTCCCTCCGGGCCGCGAAGGCCGTCAAATGACGTCGCATGGCGCGGGTTGTCATCGTGGGTTCAGGGGTCATTGGGTTGTGCGTGGCCGATGCCTGTCGGAGGCAGGGGCACGCGGTCACGTTGCTGGACCGGCAACCGGAGGCGCGGGATGGCTGTTCGTTCGGCAACGCGGGGATGGTGGTGCCCAGCCACTTCGTGCCGTTGGCCGCGCCCGGGATGGTGGCGCTGGGGCTCAAGTGGATGTGGAACCCGGAGTCGCCGTTCTACGTGAAGCCCAGGCTCGACCCGGCACTGCTGCGCTGGGGCTGGCACTTCTGGAAGGCCTCCACGCCGGCACGCGTCCGTCAGGCCGCGCCCTTGATCCGGGACCTGAGCCTCGCCAGCCGCCAAGCGTTCGTGGAGCTGGCGCGCGAGGGACTCGACTTCGGCCTCGTCGAGAAGGGCCTCGTGATGTTGTGCAAGACCGCCCATGGCGTGGAGGAGGAGGCCCGGACGGCCGAGCAGGCGCGGGCGCTGGGCATCCCCGCCGAGGTCCTGGACCCCGCCCAGCTCGCGCGGCTCGATCCTGGCGTCACCATGGACGTGGCCGGCGGCGTCTATTTCCCCAAGGATTGCCACCTGTCCCCAGGACGCTTCATGGCCGCCGTGCAGGCGCGGCTGCGGGAGTCGGGAGCCACGTTCCATTGGGGCACCGAGGTCCAAGGCTGGCACGTCGCGGGCGGCGCCGTCCGGGCCGTCGAGACCCACACGGGCACGGTGGAGGGCGACGTGTTCGTGTTGGCGGGGGGATCCTGGTCCCCGGGGACGAGCCATGGACTCCAGCTCGACCTGCCCATGCAGGCGGGCAAGGGGTACAGCCTGACGCTCGCCCGGCCCCGTCAGTTGCCCGCCATCTGTTCCATCTTCACCGAGGCGCGCGTCGCCGTGACGCCCATGGGCGGCTCGCTGCGCTTCGGAGGCACGATGGAAATCGCGGGCCTCAACGAGGACATCAACCCGGTCCGCGTCCGCGGGATCGTGAAGTCCGTCCCGGCCTACTACCCTGCCTTCGAGAAGGGGGACTTTGACGGCGTCCAGCCCTGGCGCGGGCTGCGCCCCTGCACCCCGGATGGCCTGCCCTACCTTGGGCGCAGCAAGGCCCATCCCAACCTCGTGGTCGCCACGGGCCATGCGATGATGGGGCTTTCGCTGGCTCCCATCACTGGACGCATCGTGGCCGACCTCGTGGATGGACGTCGCCCCGGGATCGACCTCGCGTTGCTTGATCCGGACCGGTTTGCATGAGGGATCACGGGCGCGTCCGTGCGGGCGCGGGAAGGCCGCACGCCGCGACGCTCGGACGCCCGTGTCCATCCCCGTTCGCGCACGGGTCCTACTGGAAATCCCGCTTGGGGAGCGGATTGCAAACAGGCAAGGTTGGCGGGACGGGCATGGATCAAGGCGAGGCGATCATCGAGGTCGAGAACCTGACGAAGCGTTATCCGGGGCGGACGGCCGTGGATGACATCTCGTTTGTGATCGGTCGCGGCGAGGTGGTGGGGTTCCTGGGGCCGAACGGCGCGGGCAAGTCCACGACCCTGCGCATCCTTGCCAGCTTCCTTCCCGCCACGAGCGGCACGGTCCGGGTCGCGGGCCACGACGTGTTCCATGAGCCCGACGAGGTCCGACGCCGCATCGGCTACATGCCGGAGAACAACCCGCTCCACCTCGACATGCGGGTGCGCGAGTACCTCAAGTTTCGTTCGCGGCTGAAGGGGCTGGGATGGCGACGGGGGCGGGAACGGGTGGACACGGTGTTGCAGCAATGCGGGCTGACAGGGGTGTCTGGCCGCATCATTGGCCAACTCTCGAAGGGCTACCGGCAACGGGTGGGGTTGGCGGACGCGTTGGTGCACGAGCCGGACTTGATCCTTCTGGACGAGCCCACCATCGGGCTGGACCCGCATCAGATCCGGTCGGTGCGGTCGTTGGTGAAGGACCTTGGGAAGCGCCACACGGTGGTGCTTTCGACGCACATCCTGAGCGAGGTGGAGATGACGTGCTCGCGGGTGTTGATCCTGCACAAGGGGAAGATCCTGGCGGCGGACCGGACGGAGGACCTGGAGCAGCGGCTGAGCCTGGGGGGGCAGGTGGTGGCGGAGCTGGAGGCCCCGGCGGCGGCGTTGATGG
>JBJSZF010000750.1:0-1346 GCA_046090125.1 Verrucomicrobiota bacterium | reverse complement strand
GTCATCGTCTGCTTCGAGTAGTAGTCCACCTCGCCCTCCGCCCGGAGCGAGAACCGCCGGTCTCCCTCGATCCGCGCCACCAAGGCCCGAGCCTGCTCCGGGCCCGCCGGGCGCAGCAGCAGGCTCGAATACTGTTCCCGGTCAAACACCGTGCGCGCCTCGTCCGCGTCCATCCACGCCTCCGAGTCAAACGCGCTCCCGCCCGCCTCGAAGTGTCCCACCACGCGCAGCCGCGCACGGCCTGCCTTCACCTCGCCCCCAATTCCAAAGTCCCGGAACCGGCGCGCCAACGACCGCGCCACCACGATCTCGCGCCGCCCGGGCTCGAACCATCGACCTTCCACCAGCCGCACCTGCGGGCGCAGCTCCACCCCCGAGGCCGTCACCCCGCGCAACAACGTGTTGGCCTCGCCCGGCCCCTGCGCCCGCGCCGCCGAGATCACCGCCACCACCTCCGCCGAGATCACCGGGCGCCCCGCCGTGTTCCGCGCGATCCCCTCGAACGCTTCGATCGTGCGGAACTGCTCGCGCGTCACCAGGCTACCGCTCTCGGCCTGCGACCCCTTGCGCACCACCAGCAGGTTGTCCGGGTCGCCCGTGCTCGCCGAGCTCGCCTCGATCCCGCGCGCCATCGCCCGCAAGGCCACGAAAACCGCCACCACGGCCGCAATCCCCAGCACCGTCGCCACCGACGACCGCCACCGCACCACCACGTTGCGCAGGTTGTACTGGATGGGCAGCCCCGCCAGCCGTGCAAGGCCCGCCACCGCGGCGAACCCGCCCGCCACCCCGGCGATCAACCCCAACCAACCCCATGCCTCGCCCGTCGTCCCCATGCGCGCCCCTCAGTCCAGCGTCTTCAACCCCGACACCACGCTCATCCGCCCCACCGAGATCGCCGGCCCCAGCGACGCCACCACCCCCAGCACCGCCGCCACCAGCCCCGCCGTGGCCATGATCCGCGGCGTCACCTCGAACACGATGAAGACCCCGCCCGTGAGCTTCTGGATGTCCAGCAACGTCCACGCTGCCCACGCGCCCCCAATCCCCAGCGCCCCGCCCAGCACCGACAACCCAAACCCCTCCGCCAGGATGAACCCCAGCAAGTCCCGGCGCTTGTACCCCAGCGCCTTCAACACCGCCATCTCCCGAAACCGCTCCCGGATCGCCATGCTCATCGTGCTCGCCGACACCAGCGCCAGCGTGAACACGATCACCCCGTTCACCGTGCGTATGAGCGCCGCCACGTTCCCCAGCATCCCCACGAATCCCATCTGGAACGCCCGCTCGCTCTCCGCCCGCACCTCCGCCGCCGTGTTCGCAAACCGCCCGTCGATCGCCGCAAT
>JBJSZF010000749.1:0-2089 GCA_046090125.1 Verrucomicrobiota bacterium | reverse complement strand
CCGCGCACCCCGTGTCATTGCCCGGTGAATCCATGCCGTGCTGCCGGGATAACGGGCCGGTCGACCCTTTATTAGGAAAATGTTTGGGCGACGGCGCGCGCGCACGGTCGGTGGGAGGCGTGCCGCCACCTGCTGGCCCTTGGCCCCCGGCTCCATCCGCCCCAAGAAGGAACCGCACATGAAGCCACGACGAATCCCCGGGTCGCCATGCGACGCCTCGGACCCCGTGTGCCCTCTGCCTCCGCAAGAAGCCCGCCCCCAAGGCCCATCGGCGGCGACCCGGATGGCCGCTGACGGCGGGTGGCACCCGGCGGCGTTGACGGGGTTCAGGCCAAGGCCGGCACGACGGGCCACTCCGATTCGTCGGCCCTCGCCTTGGCCGCCGCCGCCTCGCGCTCGACGGGCACGACCAACAGCGGGCAGGGAACCTCCCGGGCGACGCGTTCCGTGGTGCTGCCCCGCAGCGCATCCAGGGGGCTGCGCTGGCCCGACTTGGCCATCACGACCAGCTCGGCGTCGTTAGCCTTGGCGGAGGCCACGATGTGTTCCACGACGTCGCCCTCCCAGGTCTCGACCTCGTGCGTCCATCCGGACTCGGACGACACCTGTACGCGCGGGATGCGCCACGCGGGCCCGATGTGCAACAAGATGAAGTGGGCATCGACGACGCCCAGGGTGCGCAGCAGGGCCTCGGCCCGTGAAACGGCGGGTTGCGCGTTTGGCTCGTGGTCCACGGGCACCAGCACGATCCGAACCTTGGCATTGCCGGTTTCCTCGTCCACGAACCGCCTGCCATGGCGCGGCACCAGCAACGTGGGGACGCGGCATGCGCGGGCCAACGGCTCGCTCAAGGCCCGGTGCAGCCAACGGTCCGCCCCGGCGCGTTGGTGCGACGCCAGCACCAGCAGGTCCGGCCCCGCCGCCGACACGTGCTCCTCGATGGTCGCGACGACGCCCGTGCTGCGCGAGTGAACCCGCCGCACCTCCAGGCCCGTGGCCTCGACGGACTCGGCCGACGCGCCGAAGGGGATGCATCCCCAACGTTCCAGCGTCGAGCGCACGCTGGGGAACAGGGACGTGTCATACTCCTCCCCCGGCCGCACGACGTGGAACAGGTCCAGTCTGCCCCGCGCCGCGAGCGCGATCTTCAGCGCGTGCTCGAACGCGGGCTGCTCGTCCGCGATGAAGTCGGACGGGTAGAACACCGAGCGCAGGTACGTGGATTTCATGGCAACGCGGTTCATGCTGCATCCATCCGACAACGCCGCCACCCATTCGTTGACGGAAGCGGGAACGATTCGTGCCGTTCGCCTTCGCCCGCTACGGGCGCGCGGGGACGTCGTTGTCCTGCACGGGCGTGCCGAGGAGGCGCAGGACGTCGTCCATCTCGACGAGGTTGAAGTCGTCGAACGCGGGCAGGACCTCGTGGTTTGGGAGGCGCAGGATCTCCTCGATGACCGGGGCGGCCAGCAGGGGATGCTTCGTTGCGAGCCAGCGGCGTGCGAAGTCGTCGGCCATCTCCTGAGCCCGGAGCGCCTCGCCGGCCAGCGCCTGCCGGTGCCCTGACGGATGTTCCGAAAGTCCGGACACGGCGAAGAGCCGAGCGAGGTCCGTGAGCGCCCCGGACACCACCAACGCGTCGTGCAGCACGAACGTGTGCTCCCATCCGGGCGGCAGGCTGGATTCGAGCAGCTCCAGCAACCGCAGTCCGGCGGGATCGCGCGACTTCCGGATGGCCCGGATGGCGTTGTCCGAGGCTTCCTGGGCTCGGCTTGGGTTGCGGTGCCGGGACGGGCTTGCATCCGGGCGAGGCATCGCCGGGGAGGCCATGGGGTGCGGCGCCGCGTGCGTTGCGGCGTCCTGGCCGTGCGACGCGAGACCGGACTGTGCGGAGGGAGGAAGCGTTGCAGGACCGGGCCGGGATGCCGCGAAGCCCAGGAATCCGAGCGCCAGTGCCAATGCCCACCACGAGGCGTCGATGCGGGCCTTCACCGGGATTCCTCCAGTACTTGCAAGACTTGCAGCCGGGCGAGGCGCGGGTCCGTCCTGAGCCCGAGGTCGAGCGCGTCCTGGTAGGCCGCATCCACCA
>JBJSZF010000748.1:0-7324 GCA_046090125.1 Verrucomicrobiota bacterium | reverse complement strand
GTGGGCGTGCCGGGCGTGGGCGTGCCGGGGGTGGGCGTGCCGGGGGTGGGCGGTTGTTGGGCGGCCAGCTCACGGCCACCAGGCTCATTAGGCCTATTGGGCTCATTGGTCCCATTAGGCCCATTAGGCCTATCCGCCCTATCCTGGCCCTCCGCCCCCTCCGCCCTATCCTGCCCCTCCACCTTGCCCTCCTGCGGCTCGGCCTGCGCCAGCTCCGCCTCCACGGCGGCGGCGGCGCTGTCGAGTTGCTGCTGTGCGATCCGCAGGGCCTCGGTGTCATCCCCCACCACCGATGCCGCCGCCTTCTCGATACCCTGCCGGAGGCGGTCCAGGTTGCGCGCGGAGCGGGACGCAGCCTCGCGGGCGGGGGCATCCATGCCTTGGTTCAGGAAGTCGCGCGCCAGGTCCAGGGACTTGGCGTCGGAGTTGGCCGTGTCCTGCATCCGCTGGTACAGGCGGTTGGACATGCGGCCCTCGCGGATGAGCTGCTCGCGCATCTGCTTGAGGTCCGTGGTCTCGGACAAAGCGAAGTCGCGGACCGACTCCTCGAGTTGGCGAGCAAGGCCGGGCTCCGCGCCCTCGGCCTGCTGGGAGAGCTGCGTGGCGCGCTGCACGACGTTGGTGAGACGCTCGCGGTTTTTGGCCATGCGCTCGTTTAGGGCCTGGGTGGGCGAGACGGCATTGTTGGTGGAGGCAAGGCTGGGCGGGCCCTCCTGGGGCTTGCTGCCGCGCTGGGACGAGAGGTCGCGTCGGAGCTGCTCCTGGTCGCGGGCAAGGTCCCGGGCCTCGGCGCGGAGCTGGCGGGCGGCCTCGTCGAGCTCGCGGGCATTCTGCTTGCGGAGGTCCTCGCGCAGGTCCTTCAGCTCCTGCTGGGCGCGGGCCCCCGCCGCGAGGGCCTGGGACACCTCCCCCTTGCTGGTCGCCTCCGCCGCCTGCTGCATCCGTTCGCGGGCCTGGTCGAGCCGTTGCTGGGCGTTGGACTGGGAGCCGCGCTCCTGGTTCTCGGGACGCTGCATCCGCTGCTGGAGCTCGTCGGCGTCGGCGAGGTTCTGGCGTTGCTCGTCCTGGAGCCGCTTGAGCTCGCGTCGCAGCTCCTCCTGGTCCTTGTCGTTGGCCGCCTGGAGCGCCGTCTGCAGCTCCTTGAGTCGCTGGTTCATCTCCTCCTGCCGCTGGGCCAGCTCCTTGAGCCGGTTGAGAATCTGCGACTGCTCGCGGCGCTCCGCGTCCTGGGGCGACTGCGCCTGCCGCGCCTTCTCGTAGCGATCCTCGGCCTGCTCGAGGTCCAGCTCGTCGATTTGCTGCTGGTCCGGCGAGGACTGCGACGACTGGGACTGGGAACGGCTCTTCTGGCGGTTCACCTGCGACTCGCGCGGCGAAAGCTGGAGCAGCTTCTGATACGCGGACTGCTGCGCGGCGAGCGCGTCCTTGAGGGCCGACGGATCCTTGGCGGCCTTGTCGAGCAACTCGATGGAACGTTCCATCTCGGCAATGGCATCGCTGGCGACGGCGGCCTTCGAGGGGTCCGGCAGGTTCTCGGCCATGGCCCGGGCCTGTTCCAGCGCGTCCGAGGCGGCCTCGCGGATGGTCTTGAGGTCGTCCTCGAACGACGCAGCGGTGGCTCCCGTCTTGGGCTTGGCCTTCGCCTTGGGCGCGGGGGGCTCGATGAGCTGCCCGAGCGTGCGCGCAGGCTGCGCATGGAACTGCGCGCGCTGGAAGATCGCCGGGTCAAAGCGCGACGTGCGCGGCTTGGGGGCCGGCTTTCGTCCCTGGAGCTTCCACGTCGCGGTGATGATCTGCTTCTGCAACTGCGCCAGCTTCACCGCCGGGTTGCCCGACTCCTGCTCGCCCTGCGACTCGCCGGACTCGGACGCCGAGCCATC
The DNA here is from genome assembly GCA_046090125.1 of Verrucomicrobiota bacterium. Taxonomy (GTDB): domain Bacteria; phylum Verrucomicrobiota; class Verrucomicrobiia; order Limisphaerales; family UBA9464; genus UBA6176. Next base: position 5,444 of record JBJSZF010000748.1, on the reverse strand, counting down.
GCCCTCGCGAAACACCTGCTCGAAGGGCCGGACCTCCCCGAAGAAGATGTCGCCGTTGGTGCGCCGCACCTCGCCGTCGGGGCCGATGTCGTCGGCCCACAGAAACCACCCGAAAACGTCGTCGGGCTTCGCTTGCAGCTCCTCGAGCCGGACCTGGTGGGCGAACGGTTGCTTGATGATGGCCGCGACGTTGGTACCCAGCCGCGTCAGCTCGGGCTCGCCGCCCGCACGGATGAGGCCCATGCCAAAGGCCAGCACCCCGAAGTCGTCCGAAACCGTCCCCGAGAAGCTGACCTCCTCAAGGGCCGAGGGCCGGATGTCGCCGCGTGGCAACGCAAGTCGCAGCTCGGGCGGCCGGTTGGGCGGCACCTCCAGCGTGAACGGGGTCCGCACGCGGTTCGTCCGGCCGTCCGCGTCCGCCAGGTGCAGGTCGTACGTCGCGCCGTTCGTGAGGCCGAGGACCATCGCGGGCAGGCTTGCCAGCGGCTGGTTGCTGGAGACAACCAGCCGCAGCGACGCCGCGTTGGACGAACGCGAGACCAGCACGGCGTTCGTCACCGGCTTGGTGAGCTGCAACGACAACGCCAATCGCGACCCCTCCACCGCCGTGACCCGACGCGTGTCCTCCACGTGCTTGGGTGCCTTGCCCGTGTACGCCGGGTACTCGATGTCGGCCACCGAACGCTCCAGCTCCGGGTACTGGAACACCGTCACCTTGTAGTCCGGCGAGGTCGCCACGTCGGACTCCACGCGGTACGCGAACGAGTTCGTCAGGTTCGGGACCGTCCCGCCGAAGACGGGGTCGGCGAGGTTGCGCACCATCGCGACGCGGCGCTCGGGTTGCCCGGGCACCAGCAACACCAACTGGGCTTCCTTGGGAAGCCGGTTGAACCGCGCCAGGACCACCAGCGACGAACCCTGCTCCAGCTCGACGTCGCCGGGCGACACCTCGAGGGGCTTCGTGTTCGCGGCCGTCGCAGCAGCCGATGCCCCCTTGGCCTTGGCCACTTGCTCTACCTTCTGCAACGGCACCACGAACAACGCCACGGTGAAGGCCACCCATACGAGCGTCGGCCCAAGGTGGCCCTTCAACATCGAATGCCACGGAACCGACCCCTCCCACCGCGCACGACGCGCCGTGGCCATGGCGTCGTCCAGCAACAGCGATTGCAGCAGGTTGAACCGCCCGTCTGGCCCGGGCCGTTGCTCCGCTGCGGTCACGATCACGGAGTTTAGCGTTGGATTCGCCGCCTCCACGGCCCGCGCCGCCGCCACCAAGTCCGGCTCGGCCGTCCAGGCGTGGATGAAGCGGAAGAAAGCAAGATTCCCGACGACGACCAGGTACAACCCGATCGTCCAGCCACGGTCCAGCCCAACCATGGCCCCGAGGATCAACGCCGGCAGCGCCAGCATCGACGCGAAGGCGGCCTGGCCCGCCCACCGCCCGAAGGCCTGGCGCAGCGCGATGCGTCGCGCGACCGGACGCAGGGAATGGATCAACGGATGGTTCATGCGGCGACGGGGGTGGGGTTGGGCTCCGAAGGGGAAGCCGAGGCAGAAATGGGATCGGACGCGGATGGCCGGCGACGGGCCTGGATGCCCGCCACCAACGACTCAAGAACCAAGACGGCCAACGCGCCCACGATCAGCCAGCGCCACCACTTCTGCCGCCCCTCCGCCTCGGCGGCCGGCGGCACGCCCTTGGGCCGCGTCACCTCGGCCGCCTGCGACGACACCGCAGCGTCCATGCGCACGCCGACCGACTCCAGCCGATCCGGTGGCAACGGGGCCGTGCGGCCCTCCGCCGGGTCCATGTTCACGCCCACGCGCACCGCGTCGCCCACGCGATACGTCCCGGGCATCGTCACCTCCCAGCGCGCAACCTCCGGCCCCACCTGCACCACCACGCCGTCCGGCTGCCGGACCGCCAACGACGCCGTCCTCCCCTCCGGCAACGCCAGCGCGTCCCCCACGCGCGGATGCGCCGCCACCTCCAGGCCCGCCCCGGCAAGATCCAACAAGCCGAACAACCACGGGATGAACTTCGACGACAACGCAAACTGGCTGTCCGCCACCGACCACGACGACGCCAAGAACACCACCCGGCCGCGCCCGACGGGGAAGTCCACCCACGCGGGGTCCCCGGTGTCGAATCGGGCCACCACCTTGGCCGTCGGCGGCAGCTCGCCGGACACCCGTCGGTAGCGCCACCAATGGATGCGCGTGAAGTCCGAGAAGCGCGGGTCGTTGAACGGGGCCAGCAACGGGTGGCGGAAGTCGAGCGCGGCCAGCAACGCATGGCTCGGCGGCCGTTCCTCCGAAAGCCCAAGGCCCGCCCGGCCCACCAACCGCGACAACGTGGGGCCCGCCGCCGCGTTCCCGGGCGCGAACACGACCGTCCCGCCCTTCTCCGCCGCCGCCCGCAACGCGTCCGCCGTCGCGTCCGGCACCGCCGCCGTTACCACCACCAGCCGCGCCGCCCCCACCGCCTCCGCCGAGGGTGCCGACGCCGGAGCGAACGCCACCACCTTCGCCGTCTGGCGGCGCGACTCGGGCAACGCGCGTCGCAGGAAGAACAAGGGCTCGCGCGCCTCGCCCTGGGCGTCCGCCCCGATGTACGCCACCCGAACCTCCACGGGCTGCGGCGGCAGGACATGCACGACGTTGTCAAAGGGCTCGTCGTCGCCCGTCAGCACGATGCGGTCGGCGTCCGGCGAGTTCGTGGGCGACCCCAGCGTCACCACGCGCGATTGCCCGGGCGGGACGTACACGTCGAGCGGCATCGTTAGGAACGGCCCGGCATCCTGCGCGGCCCACGCCACCTTGAACCGCTCGCCGCGGGCGTCCGGGCTGTTGACCACGCGCACCCGCACCGTGGGCTCGGCGGCGCGGTCGGCGTCCGGCGGATCCGGCAACCATTGGAGGCCCGCATTTCCCGCGCGCGACGGCCGGACGGGGTCGGTGAGCACCTCCACGTTCCGGGGCCATTCAAACGACTGGAGCGGGTCGAGGCGCGCGCCCTCCTGCATGTCGGACACGAGGACGATGCGACGCCGCATGGAGCCCGGGGGCGTATCCCCCTCGTTGATTTCGTCCGCCGCGCGAACCAACGCCGGCCCGAGCGCGGTGGAAAACCAAGACGGCGACAGCTTCCCCAGCGCGTCCAACGCCACGGCAACGCGGCCGTTGGCCGGCGTTTCCAGCCATTGGCCAAACGAAAGCACCGTGCGCGGCGCGCGGTCGAAGGCGACGATGGAAACCTGGTCGTTGGGGCCGGCGGCGCGGACCTGCGCGGCGGCCTTGCCCACCGCCTCGGCCCACAGGCCCGAGCGACGCATCGACGCGGAGGTGTCGATCAGGACGAGCGTGCGCGACACCGTGCCGTCGGGGTTCGCCGGGGGCGTGGGCCGCTGGAGGTAGGGCCGCGCGAACGCGAGCGCGACGAGCGCCAACGCGAGGCAACGCAGCGCGAGCAGCACCAGGTTCTCCAGCCGGCTGCGCCGCGTGATGCGCGGCGGCGACGCCTGCAGGAACCGCAGCGACGGAAACTCCACCACCTCCCGCGTCGTGCGCCGGATCAGGTGGAACAGGATCGGGGCCGCGATCGCCGCCGCCCCCATCAGGAAGAGTGGAGCCAGGAAGTTCATCGCGGCGACGCGGGTTGTGCCCGGCGCGAAGACGCGCGGCCGCGGCGTTGGCGGGCCTGGACGAAGTCCTGGAGCACGGGCCCCAGCGGCGCGTCCGTGGCCAAAGGATGCCACGTGGCCCCGACGCGCCCAAAGAGCGCCCGCAACGACTCCTGGTGCTCCCGAAGCCGTTGCTGGTACCCGGCCCGCGCGGCGTCCGGATCCACGTGCAACGAGCCGCCCGACTCCATATCGACGAAGTTCGCCGCCTGCTTGAAGGACAACGTCCGCTCGGCGGGGTCGAGGAACTGGACGGCGGCGATGTCATGCCCCAGCGCCGCCAGGTGGGACAAGGGCCGCTCCAGCTCGGGCACGGGCGCGAGGAAGTCGGAGATGAGCACCACCATCCCCCGCTTCCGCAGCAGGTGCGCCGCGCGCTCGATGGCGACGCCGAGGTTCGTGGCGCGGCCCGGCACCGGCTGCTCGATCGCCTGCAACAGGTGGCTCAGGTGCCCCGGCCGGTTCCGCGCGGGGATGAACTCGCGCACGACGTCGTCGAAGGACAGGAGCCCGACGGCGTCGCCCTGCTGCTGGAGGAACAGCGCCAGCGTGGCCGCGAACGTCGCCGCATACGCCGCCTTCGTGTGGCCCGCCGTCCCGAACTCCATCGAGCGGCTCCGGTCGAGGACCAGGTGACAACGCAGGTTGGTCTCGTCCTCGAACTTCTTGATGTAGGTGCGGTCCGACCGCGCCAGGACGCGCCAGTCGATGTGGCGCGGGTCGTCCCCCGGCGCGTATTGGCGGTACTCCGTGAACTCCACGGAGAAGCCGTGGTACGGCGACCGATGGATGCCCGTCCAGAAGCCCTCGACGACGGCGCGCGCCCGCAGCTCCAGGCTGCGGATGGCCATGAGGGCGCGTGCGTCGATGGCGGCGGGGTTCATGGGTGGCGTTGCAAAAAACTAAACCGCCGGGGCATCCACGGACTCGACGAGCCGCCGGATGAGGTCGTCGATGCGGAGGCCGTCGGCCTCGGCCCGGTAGTTGAGCAACACGCGATGGCGAAGGACGGGCACCGCCAGCTCGTGCAGGTCCTCCAGCGTCACGTGCGCCCGCCCGCGCAGCAGCGCCCGCGCCTTCGCGCCCAGCACGAGGCATTGCGGGGCCCGCGTTCCCGCGCCCCACGTCACGGACTCGTTGATGAAGTCCGGCGTCCCCTGGCGCCGCGGGCGCGTCGCCGCCGCCAACCGCACCGCATGCCGCACCAAGTCCTCCGACACCGGCACCTGCCGCACCAACGCATGGAACGACAGGACATCCTCGCCGTTGAACAACGGCTCGATGGGCTCGGGCGGCGCGCCCGTCGTCCGCTGGATGACCCGGACCTCGTCGGCCTCCGGGAGGTAATCGACGACGACGTTGAACAGGAACCGGTCCAACTGCGCCTCGGGCAACGGATACGTGCCCTCCATCTCGATCGGGTTCTGCGTGGCCAGCACGAAGAACGGCCGCGGCAACCCGTGGCGCCGGCCTGCCGCCGTCACCTGGTGCTCCTGCATCGCCTCCAGCAATGCCGCCTGCGTCTTCGGCGGCGTCCGGTTGATTTCATCCGCCAGCAGCAGGTTCGTGAAGATCGGCCCCGGCACGAACTCCATGCGCCGCGTCGTGCCATCCGTCTGGAGGATCTCCGTGCCCGTGATGTCGGCGGGCATAAGGTCGGGCGTGAACTGGATCCGCTGGAAGCCCAGGTCGAAGACGCGGGCGATGGACTTGACCAAGAGCGTCTTGGCCAGCCCGGGAGCACCGGTGATCAAGCAA
>JBJSZF010000747.1:0-3285 GCA_046090125.1 Verrucomicrobiota bacterium | reverse complement strand
GTAGTACACCTCGTTCGTCACCCCGCGCGCCGTGACGAAGAAGGCCATGCGGCGCGGGTCCGTCGCCCGCAGGCGCCGCCCGAGGCGCCCCAGCGCCTCGTCCCAGCCCACCCTTCGGAACCCCGGCGCGCCGCCCTCGCGCACCATGGGGTAGGGCAGCCGCCCCAGGTCCCTCAACTGCGCGTTGTCCCAGCCAGGCCGCCCGTCGCCGCGCTCGCGGGCCAGGTCCGACCGCAGTTGCGCGATGTTTCCCAGCCGCGCGGGGTCGAACGCGGGCATCGTGTTCAGCCGAAGCAGGTTCAGCCGCGTCATGCACAGGTGGGGCCCCTTCAGCGTCCAGTCATGGAAGCCGGCCACCCCGAGCGCGCACCCGTCGCACACGCCCCGGCTCAGCACCTTCCATGCGTGCCCGAGGTTGTCGCGGTTCCGCCATGCCACCGACAGCATGTCCCGGAAATGCCGCGGCTTGTGCTGCCCCAGCCCAAACGGGACCCAGTCCAGCAACCGGCGCCCCAACGATTCCTCCAATTGATGCGACATGCTCGTGCCCAATGCGTGTGTGGCAGTCGAGGCTATCGCCGCGTGGGATGGCGGCAAAGCAGCACTTTCAACCCCGCCTGCCCGCGCGGACCCCGGTCGTCCGCCGCATCGGGCTACTCGATGCCCAGCAATCGACGGCCCTCGGGCGTGATCATGCTTTGGTGCCACGGCGGGTCCCACACGATCTCCACGCTCGCGTCCACCACGCCCGGCAGGCACAGGAGGCGTTGCTGTGCATCGCCGGCGATCGTCGCGCCCATCCCGCAGCCGGGGGCCGTCAGCGTCATCTTCACGAACACCTTCTTGCCCCCCGGCGCATCGTCGATCCCCATGTCATACACGAGGCCGAGATCCACGATGTTGACGGGGATCTCCGGGTCGTAGCACGAGCGCAACGTCTCCCACACCATCTTCTCGTCCACGTCCCCTTCCGCCGCCGGGGCGGACGCCGCCTGGGGCGTGATGCCCAGCGCGTCGGCATCCTTCGATCCGATGCGGAACAAGCCGCCCAGGACACGGACGGTGTAGGAGCCCCCCAGCCGCTGGGTGATGTCCACCTCGGTGCCGGCCGGGAGCATCACGGTGTTCCCGGCAGGGATTTGGACGGCGTCGCAATCACGGCTCAGCAAGACGGTCATCACGTTCTCCATGCGGCCGAAGGCTACCACGGTTCCCCCCCGATGCCACGACAGGAATGGCCGCGCCTTGACCCCGCCGGTGCCTCGTGGTGCGCTGGCCCTGGGGCGCGTGGGCCATCCGCCCGGCGCAGCCCCAGATCGTTCGATGCAAGTCCCCATCCATGTGCAAGAGCCGTTGTCCGGGACCGAGGACGCCGTGGTGGCCCGGTTCAATCCGTAGTACCGGCCCTACCTCGTCGTGACCCTCGGCCTTGCGATGGCCGCGACGATCATTGGCCTCCCGCTGGCACTTGTTTGGCTGTGCGGCCTCGGTCCTTGGTGGGCCCGCCATTACTTCGCCCAGCTCGAGTGCCACGTCACGGGCCGGGTGCTCCGGTTTCGCAAGGGAATCCTCTTCCAGGTCGAGAAGACCATCCCGCTCGAGAACATCCAGGACGTCACCTTCATCGAGGGGCCGCTCCTCACGCGGTTCCATCTGGCGACCCTCAAGTTCGAGACGGCGGGCCACAGCGCGCCAGGCGCACGACATGCAACTCACGGGCATCATCGACGCCCACGAGTTCCGAAACCGAATCCTGGAACGGCGCGACGCCCTCCGTCATGGGGCGCGCGGTGCGGCGCGGCTAGCGGATGGCGAGGGGGAACTCCTGCGGCGCATGGCGGACCGGTTCGACGAGATCGCCGCCTTGCTGCGCGAGCGGCGGTAGCGGCCGACGCATGCTGGGTTGGGGGTCCCAGGATCGTCCCCGGACAGCCCCGGTGTCCCCTGCGTCTCCAAAGGGTCCAGGGTGCCAGGGTGCCAGCCCCGTCTGGGTTTTCGATTGACCCCTCCAACGGCGGGGAGGTTGATGGAAGCGTTGAAGGTGCCGTGGGAAAGCCCATCCGCGTATCGCCTCGGCGAAACACGGGCGGCACGTTTCTGTGAACCGACGAACCGTGGCGCCATCGCCACCAAACCTGGAGGGATCGATCATGGACTGGCTGTACGACAACCCAGTGTCCCGCATGGGGGCACCCGTGCTTCTCCCCCTGTACTGGGGTGCTTTGGCCGTCGCGATCCTCGTCATCCGATCCACGCGTGCGAGGATGCGAGGCGACCAGGTGAGCACGCCGTTGCAGATCCCCCAGCGGGTCGACCCCTACCAAATGGCGTTCCTGAGGGGCGGTGACAGCGAGGTCGTGCGGACCGCCGTCTTGGACTTGGTCGAGCGCGGGCGCTTGGTCGAGGTCCCGCCCGAGGCATCGGGCAGCCAGGCCAAGGCGCAACCCGTTCGATGGCAGGCAGCCAGCCCCTTGGACGACGCGGCAGAGGTGCCCCCTCTCCAGCGCGCGGTCCTTCAGGCATTCAGGACCCCCGCCGAGGCAACGGCCGTTTTCGGCGCCGACATTTCGCCCGTCCTTCGGGAACACACACGCCGGTTTCGGGAATGGATGGAGGAGGAGAGGCTCGGGGAAAACCGGGAGCATCGCCCTCGGCTTCGGAACCTCGTCGTGGGGCTTCTCCTGGGCCTCTTTGCGATGGGATTCATGATGTTGTCGGCCGCTGCGCGCCTGGATTTGCCCTATGTGGCCACGCCGATCGTCCTCTCGCTGTTCGTGACGCCCGTTGCCGTCATCGCGGCCGGGTTTCAGGGAAGGCTCTCGCCCAGGGGCAAGCGGTTCCTGAAGGACATCCAGGGAACCTACGGGGCGTTGTGGTCCTTGCAGGATGCGGTGAGGAATCGCGAAAAGGTCCGCCCCGGGATGGGGGGCGCGTCGATGGCCCTGATGGCCATGGGCGTCTTCGGCGTGCACGCGATCCAGGGCAGCTCCCTAGAATCCGTGGCCAGGGCGTATGGCCGTGCCGGCGGCACCTGGACCGGTGGCGACGGGGGCGTGAGCGCCGCATGTGGAAGCACTGCCGCAGACTCAGGCTCGGGCTGTGGAGGCTGTGGAGGCGGCGGCGGCTGTGGAGGCGGAGGCTGTGGCGGCGGCTGTGGCGGAGGAGGCTGTGGCGGAGGCTAAGGCTGTGGGGGAGAGGGGTCATGCCGTGGCCCCCAGGGTTTCGCCACACGCCTTGGGGGTCGGCCTGGGCTATCGTCCAGTCCATCGCGCCGAGGTCTTCGCC
>JBJSZF010000746.1:0-6213 GCA_046090125.1 Verrucomicrobiota bacterium | reverse complement strand
CCTCCGGCTGCTCCCCACCCCGCCTCGCGGCGACGCAGTTGCCTTCGGCTACCCGACGCCATGTCAGCGTCGTACTCGATCTTTCATCGGTTAGTCTCATCAGTATCACACACGCACGTAGGCCGGGTCCCCTGACCCGGCACACGGGGCATCGCCGCCGCCGCGTGAGGGCACGCGGCCTACAGACGGACCCACTGCCGTTTCTAGGTTGATTCGTTCCCTCCACGCGTGCCCGTCCGAACGGTCACCAAACCTCCACGGGCCCCTTGGGAACCGGGATCGCCTCGCGCCGTGTGCTGGCCGGTTCCTCCTCCTGCTGGAAGCTCGCCACCATGGGCGACAACCGATACCGGGGAAGCAACGATCCGTCCTCGTCGCAGAACTGGGCTCGCCACCGCAGATAGTTGCCCAACACCGCCTCGAACTCCTCCCTGGACGACACCTGCACCACCTTCTTGTTGAACTCCGAGGCCGGCCCGAAGCGCTTCGCGTACCACGGGGCTACCTTGCGGAACAACACGCACCCCATCTTCTCGCCAAACACCTCGATCATTAGGTCTAGGTGCCGCCGCAGGATCCGAATCCGCTCCTCGAACGACGGCTCTGGAAGCAGCTCCCCCGTGTCCAGCAGGTGCCGCGTCCGCCGAAACAGCCAAGGATCGTAAAACGCCCCCCGCCCCGCGCTGACCCCGGCGCAACCCGTCCGCCGCAGCATCTCCGCCGCCGCCTCTGGCGTCGTGACGTCCCCGTTCCCAATCACCGGAATGCGCCGCACCGCCCGCGCCACCTCGCGGATTCCGTCCAGCTTCACGGCCCCGGAGAACCCCTGCTCCCGCGTGCGCCCATGCACGAACACCGCCGCCACCCCGACCTCCTCCAACGCCCGCGCCAGCTCCGGGGCCGTCCAGTTCGCGTCATCCCAACCCAGCCGCATCTTGGCCGTCACCGGCACCTTCACCGCCGCCACCATCCCCGCCACCAACTCCTGCGTCCGGCCCAGCTCCGTCATCATCGCCGAGCCCCCGCCCACCTTGCACACCTTCCGCACCGGGCATCCCATGTTGATGTCCACCGAGACCGCTCCGAAGTCCTCGCACATTCGCGCCGCCTCCCGCATCTCATGCGGCACCGACCCAAACAACTGTATGGCAAACGGTCGGTCCCGCGCATCCGACTCGACCAGCTTCAGCGCCTTGGGATTTCGCTCGATCAACGAGCGCGCATTCACCAGGTCCGTCGTGCACAGCCCAACGCCCCCAATCTCCCGCACCACGATGCGAAAGGGCAGGTTCGTGTACCCCGCCAGCGGCGACAGGAACAGGTTCGACGACAACGACAATGTCCCGATCTGGAACATGCCGACCAACGTAGCGGGCGTAGCCCAAGGCTCCCAGCCCGGATCCGCCCGATCTGGCCAACCCTGAAGAACCGGTGCACCCGCCCGGGCACGCGCCCACGCCTCGCCGCCCGTTTTCCCCTTTCCAACCCCGCGCAAACCCCACGAAATGGCTGCCGAACGATGAAACAGTACCGCCTCAATCGCCTCTTCCATCCCCGCTCGAACCGTTGCTTCGACGTCGCCATTGACCACGGGTTCTTCAACGAGCGCGGCTTCCTCGCGGGCATCGAGAACCTCGAGCGTGCCGTCCGCACCGTCGTCGGAGCCGCCCCCGACGCCGTCCAGCTCACCGTCGGCCAAGCGCATTACCTGCAATCGTTGCCCGGCAAGGACCGGCCCGCCCTCGTCCTTCGAACGGACGTCGCCAACGTCTATGGCCAGCAACTGCCCAAGACCCTCTTCAGCCGCATGATCGATCAACCCGTCGAGCAGGCCCTCCGTCTCGACGCCGCCTGCGTCGTCGTGAACCTCTTCCGCATCCCCGGCGAGCCCGAGGTCACCGACCAGTGCATCCAGAACATCCTCCGCATCAAGCCGGAGTGCGACCGCTACGCCATGCCGCTCATGATCGAGCCCTTGGTCTTCCAGTCCAACACGAAGGCCGGTGGCTACATGGTGGACGGGGACCTCGACAAGATACTCCCCCTCGTCCGCCAAGCCGTCGAGCTGGGCGCCGACATCATCAAGGCGGACCCCACCGACGACGTGTCGGTCTATGGCCGCGTCGTCGAGATCGCGGGGCGCATCCCCGTCCTGGTTCGTGGCGGCGGCAAGGCTGCCGACCGTGAAATCCTCGAGCGCACCGAGGCGCTCATCGCGCAAGGGGCGGCGGGCATCGTCTATGGGCGCAACATCATCCAGCACGCCAACCCGGCCGGCATGACCCGCGCGCTCATGGCGCTCGTCCATGACGGAGCCACCGCCGCCGAGGCGGCCCGGCACCTCGCGTCCTAGCCGCCCATGACAACGGCCCCTCGCGGCATCGCCATCCTGCTCGTGGCCCTCGGCGGCGCAGCATGGCCCGTCGCCGTCGCCGCCGAGCCCTCGCACCTTCTCGGCCCAGTCACCAGCCTCTGGCTCGAGAACGACCTCGTCGTCCGCACGGACCAGCACTACACCCATGGCACCCGCGTCGCCCACACCGGCGCCGAGCACGACGCCTCCGCGACCGCCAGCGGCCTCGGCCGCATCGCGTCCTGGCTGCCCCCCCTGGGCAATCACGCCGTCGCCTGGCGCCCTGCCCTGTCGCTCACGCAAAACATCTACACGCCCGAGGACATTTCGCGGCCCGACCTGATCCCCAACGATCGTCCCTACGCCGGCTGGCTTTGCCTCACCGGCACGATGATCCAGCGGGGAGCCTCGGGCGGCGGCGTCCCCATGCTCGACGCGTGGTCCGCCCACGTCGGCGTCGTTGGCCCTGCGTCGCTGGCCGAGAAATCACAGAACACCGTCCATCGCATCCGGGCACTGCCCCTCGCACAGGGGTGGGAGCACCAGCTCCGCAACGAGCCCGACGTGGGCCTCCGCTACGCGCGTGCCCTGCGATACACCGCACCGGTGCGCGGCGAGTGGTCCGCGCAGTTCATCCCTCACGTGGGCCTCGTGGGGGGCTCCGCCCTGTCCTTTGCCTCGGCGGGAGGACAGTGGCGCGTGGGTCTTCGCCTCCCCAACGACTTTGGCTGGCGCAGCATCGACGACGTCATCCCCACCTCCGGCGGCAGACCCTGCGCGGGTCCTGTCACCTGGGGCATCCATGGATTCCTTGGCGTCGATGCACGCGTCTTCGGACACAATGTGCTCGTCCAAGGCAACCTCTTCCGCGACAGCCACGCCGTCCCCTTGCAGCGCGTCGTCGGCGAAATCAAGGCCGGCATCGTGTACACCGGCCGCCGCATCGACGTTGCCTACACCCACCAGGTCCGCACCGCCGAGTTCAAGGGCCAAGGCGACGTCGATTCCTTCGGGTCCTTCTCGGTGGCCTTCAAGTGGTGACCGCTCCGGCGCGGCGGGACGCCGCCCGGAACCGACGCCGAACGACGGGATGGACCGGCACCGCCTGCACGGGCAACCTGTCGCCCATGGCCACGCAGGAATCGCCGTTTGCTCCCCTTGCCCCGACGGCTGCCGACCCGGCGTTCCGCATCACGCGCCGCCGCATCCGGCAATCCATCATGGGCTGGACCTTCAACCCCATGCCCGTTCCCGAGCTGGCACGCCTCTGCAAGGACATCGGCTTTGCCGCGATGGAGGGTGTGGACCCGATCCATTACCCACTAATCCGCGAGCTGGGCATGGAGATTGCACTCGTCGGCTCGCATGGCTTCTCCGAAGGCCCGCTCAATCCAAGGTTTCGGTCCAAGGTCATCGACTCCCTCCGCCGCGGCATCGAGACGGCGGCGCGCTTTGGCTCGCGCCGCGTCATCACCTTCACCGGGATGCGGGACGCCTCCATTCCCGACGCCGTGGCCGAGAGCAACTGCGTGGAGGTTTGGAAGGAAGTGATCCCCATGGCGGAGAAGGCGGGCGTGGACCTGTGCCTGGAGCACCTGAACAGCCGCGACCTCGGGCACCCCATGAAGGGACATCCGGGCTACTTCGGGGACGACGTCCACCGCTGCGCCCGGCTGGTGCGCCGGGTGGATTCGCCGCGCATGAAGCTCCTGTTCGACTTCTACCACGTGCAGGTGATGCACGGGGACATGACCCGGCACTTCCACGAGCTCCTGCCCATCATTGGGCACCTCCACGTCGCCGGCGTGCCCGGCCGTGGCGAGCTCGACGACACGCAGGAGATTCATTACCCCGCCGTCATGCGCGCCGTCGCGGACTCGCCCTTCGATGGCTTCGTCGCCCAGGAGTTCCTCCCAACGTGGAAGGACCGCGCCCTCGCCCTGCGCCACGCCGCCGCCATCTGCGATGTCTGAGCCTGAGGCGGGCCGATTCAGTTGGATCGGCCCGGCTCAGTGCACCTTCACACGGAAGAACCTCCGATCCTCCGCCGTCGCGCCCTGGGCCACGCGCACCTGCACAGGCTTCACGTCGTCGGCCAGAAACTCCGTTCGCTCCGACGCGTTCGCGGCGTCGCCCGACATCACGAAGCCCACGGGCTTCCATCCGTTCATGTCCGCCGACGCCTCCACCGTGTACGTCCGGCCCCGCAACGCGAGGAACTCCAGCACCGAACGCCCGCCGTCCACGCCCTTGGCCGTCACCACGAACCCGTCGGCGGGATCAAAGGCGTAGGTGCCTGCGAGGTATTCCTTGAGGTTGCTGATCCCGTCGCCGTCGTCGTCAGCGTCCGGACGGACGTCCTTGAGGGTTCCGTTGCGCCCCATGGCGGCCATCAACATCCGTTCCCACGCGTCCGGCAACCCGTCGCCGTCGCTGTCCACCCCGAGGGTCAGGTCCACGCGGGCGGTCTTGCCGGGCTCGGCCACGAGGCCGTTCACGCCGGTCATTTCGATGGGGACGTAGTTCACGGTGCCAATGCGGACCTTGAGGGTGAAGGCGGCGGCGGGGAACAGGGCGCTGGGCTTGTAACGGGCGGCGGTGAGCCCGCTGTCCATGGGGACGGTGAGCTGGTAGTTGCCATCGACGCCGGTGGTGGTGCGAACGGTGGCGGCGATGGCGGGGCTGCCCGGGATCTCCAGCACGACGCTGGACTTCGGTAAGGCCAGGGGGTTGCCCTGCTCGTCGCGCACGACGCCGAACAAGGTCTGGTGCGGCGCGGGCGGGAAGGCCTGCGTGGAGGGAATCCCAAGGGCCAGCGCTGCGACGGCCACCACGGCCGCCGCGAGGGGATTTGCAGGCCCTTGGGAAAGCATCTTGCCGAGCCCCAATATCGGGGTCCTGCCGCAAAGGATCGCAGCGCGGTGCATGGCGTGGGACGTGGTTTCCGGGTTCATGGAAGGCGGTCGTTAGTTGCCGGAGTAGGAATACGTCACGAAGTGCAGCTTGATGTCCTTGACCGTCTGGAGGAACCGGTCGAGGCCCTCCTTCGGGTTGTTCAGCAGCTCGCGCCCGGGGATGACGAGCTTCCATTGGCTGTTCCACACGGAGCGCCCGATGAGGCGGCTGTTGGTGAACTGGGAACGGAGCAAGGTCCCGCCGGCCGTGTAGATCTGCGGCGAAAACACCGCCGCACTGGGCACCGGCCGAAAGGCTTGGTGCTTCCGGATTTCAAAGAGCGGCTCGCTGAGCGACTCGGCGGACTGGTAGAGCTGCTTGGTGGCAAATTGCGAGCCTCCGATGTTGAACGGCATGGGAATGGCCAAGTCCTCCACCTGCCAGCTTCGCACCTCGCTTTGGTCACCCAAGGGCGGACTGCGCATCGAGTCCACGCCCACCGGGATGAGGTACACGTAGGGCGTGGCCGACAATCCAAGCGGGTCGAGGAACCACGACCCCGGATCGGACGGCGATGCGCCGCCGTTCGTTCCCAGCACCCCGGAATTGGCCGAAGGCGACGCCATGCCACGATAGCCCTCGATGGCCACGCCCACGCTGTGGATTTTGGTTGCGAAGGCCGTTGGGCTAAACCGGCTGTCGCCGGAAGCCAGCGGGCGGCCGAAGAGGTTTTCGCCGTCGGCAATGGTGGTGGAGAAGGCCAGGACCAATCCAGGGACGGGCAGGCCGCTGCCATTGTTGATCTGCATGCAATGGCGGCGCACGTCATTGTCGGCCAACACGTCGGCCCGATAGGCCTGGTTGAGGACGTCCTTCCAATTCGTGTCGCCATCGCTGCCGGGCAGGATGCGGAAGTTCTCCGTGCGCAGGGACACCGTGGTGCCGTAGGCGTCGGGGTTGTTGAA
>JBJSZF010000745.1:0-11489 GCA_046090125.1 Verrucomicrobiota bacterium | reverse complement strand
TACCGCGACTACGTCATCGGGGCTTTCAATGACGACAAGCCCTACGACCTGTTCATCCGCGAGCAAATCGCCGGCGACGAGCTGGCCGAGCGCGAATGGGCTGCGGCCGAGACCCTTTCCGATGCCGCGCGACAGGCCGTCGTCGCCACGGGCTTTCACCGGCTTCACGTGTGGGACGACGAGCCGGACAGCACGGCGGCCGCCGAGTATGACGACCTGGACGACGTGCTTTCGACGGCCACGACGGCGTTCCTGGGGTTGACGGTCGGATGCGCGCGCTGCCACGACCACAAGTACGACCCCTTGGCCCAGCGCGACTACTACGCGCTGCTGGGCTTCATCCGGAGCATCGACGGCTACGGGTTGCAGCATCGGGGCGGCGGCGGTCGTGGCACGGGCAAGATCACCCGGCCGTTGGCGACCCGGCGGGAGCTGGCGCGTTGGGAGGAGTCCAAGGCTGCCCGCGTGCGCGAGCTGGAGGCACGGCTGGCTAAGGCGGTCCCGGATGCGAAGTCGGCACGCGATGCCCTCGCGGCCGAGATGCAGAGGGCGCGCGACATGGCTCCGCCCTTCGATCACGCGCTGGTGGTTGCCGAGAACGGGCCGAACCCGTCGCCCACGCGCATCCTGCTCCGGGGCGATGTGGGGTCGCCCGGCGAGCCCGTGACTCCGGCGTTCCCCGGGGTGTTCGGCTCCCAGGCACCGATGCTGGAAGCCCGTCCCCCGAATGCGCGGACGACGGGCCTGCGGACCCAGCTCGCGGATTGGATCGCCAGCCCCGCCAACCCGCTCACCCCGCGCGTCATCGCCAATCGCGTTTGGCAACATCACTTCGGGCGCGGCCTGGTTCCGACGCCCGATGACATGGGTCGGACCGGCGAGCCCCCCACGCATCCCCAGATCCTCGACTACCTCGCCTCGGAGCTGGTTTCGGGCGGATGGAGCCTCAAGCGGCTTCATCGTGTCATCATGACAAGCCGCGCCTATCGGATGTCGTCGCGCGCCCTCCCGGGCCCGGGCCTTGCGGACGACGAATCCAACGCGCTGCTCTGGAGGCAGAATCCCCGTCGCCTGGAGGCCGAGGCGGTCCGGGACACGTGGCTGGCGGTGAGCGGCTCGCTCAACCTCGCGCGCGGCGGCCCCAGCGTGTACCCCACGCTCCCGCCGGAGGTGCACACGACGCAGGACTCCGCCGGCAAGGGCTGGCAGGACAGCCCGGTGGACGAGCAAAACCGCCGAAGCGTGTACCTGGTGGTGAAGCGGGCGCTCAAGGTTCCCTTGCTGGAATGCCTCGACTTTGCCAACAGCACGTCGGCCCAGGGGGAACGTCCCGTGACGACGGTGGCCCCACAGGCCTTGATGCTCCTGAACGACCCCTTTGCCCGGGCGCGCGCGCGTGCATTTGCGGCCAGGCTGGCCCGAGAGGCGGGGCCGGGCGACGACGCCCGCATCCGGCTGGCCTTCCGCCTCGCCGTGCAACGGCCGCCAACCGAGAGCGAGGTCGGCGCCGCACGGCGGCTTCTCGCCGCGCAACGGGCCGAGGTATCCGAGGGCCCGGCCAGGGAGGACGCCGGCCATGACGCGTGGGAAAGCCTGTGCCGCGCCATCCTCAACCTCAACGAGGTCGTCCACGTGGACTGACCCATCGACGCGACCCCATGAACCCCGCAGATCACTCGCCCCCCCGCAGGCAGTTCCTCTGGGACATGGGCGCGGGCTTCGCAGGGCTCGCATTGACCTCCTTGCTGGAGGGCGATGGCTTCTTTGGGAGGCACGGCGATGGACGCGCCCGCAAGCCCGTCGCGAATGCCTCGGCCCTCGCGGCCCCGCCTGCCGAGTCGTCGGCACCCCTCCAGCCACGCCCGCCGCACCGGCGCACGCGCGCGAAGTCGGTGATCTTCCTCTTCATGTTCGGCGGGCCGTCGCAGGTGGACTTGTTCGACTACAAGCCGGAGCTGCAACGCCGGGATGGCCAGACGATCGACAACGAGTTCCGGCGCGCGACGAAGACGCGGGCGGTCTTGCAGGCAAGTCGCCGGACGTTTCGTCAGCATGGCCAGTCGGGGCTGTGGTGCTCCGACGCCTTCCCCAACATCGCGCGGCACATGGACAAGCTGGCGGTCGTGAAGTCCCTCTACAGCGACTCCTTCGCGCACGGGAGCGCGGTCTTGCAGATGAACAGCGGGCGCATCCTGCAAGGGCATCCGTCGATGGGGGCGTGGCTGTCCTATGGGCTGGGGACGCCCAATCGCGACCTGCCGGGGTTCGTGGTGATGCTGGACCCACGTGGCGGCCCCACGACGGGTGCTCCCAACTGGTCGGCCGGCTACATGCCCGCCGTGCACCAGGGCACCGTTCTTCGGACCTCCGGCGACCCCATCCTCGACCTTCGGCCGCCGTCCGGCGTGAGCCGCGCGATGCAGCGGCGCGAGATCGACTTCATCAACGAGGTGAACGCGGCGCACCTGCGCGAGCGGCCCGGCCAATCCGAGTTGGCGGCGCGCATCGCAAGCTATGAGCTGGCCTTCCGGTTGCAGGCGACCGCGCCCGAGGCCTTGGACCTGTCGGGAGAGGACCCTCGGACGCTGGAGGCCTATGGCATCCACGAGCCCAAGCCGGACTGGCATCCGCTGGCGTTGGGCCCGGCCCCGTTTGGAAGGCAATGCCTCACCGCGCGGCGCTTGGTGGAACGTGGCGTGCGCTTCGTCCAGATCTACTCCGGGGGCGGTGGCGCCGGCGGCCAGAACACCTGGGATGGCCACCACGGCATCGAGGAGAACCTTCGAATCCATTGCCCGGAGGTGGACCGGCCGATTGCTGCCTTGCTGGCGGACTTGGAGCAACGCGGGATGTTGGAGGAGACGCTCGTCGTGTGGGGCGGCGAGTTTGGGCGGATGCCGGTCTCGGAGACGTTCAACACCGGCGGCAAGCCAGGCGGGCGCGACCACAACCCCAAGGGCTTCACGTACTGGTTGGCGGGCGGCGGCGTGCGTGGCGGGACCAGCCATGGCGAGACCGACGAGACGGGGCAGGAGGCGGCGGTGGACCCGCATCACCTTCGGGACCTCCACGCCACGATCCTGCATCTCATGGGGATGGATCATGAACGCCTCACATACTTCCACGGCGGCCTGGAGCACAAGCTGACGGGCGTAGTGGAGGCGGCGCCCATCCGCCAGATCATCGCCTGAGCCGGGCCGGCGGGCTCAGAATGCCAGGCGTGCCAACCCAACGACCACCTGGGCGATGCGACGTCCGGCGCGCGCGAGGGCCTCGACGGGGGCCATCGAGCCCGTGACGGCGGGCAGCGCCACCAGCAATAGCAGCGCGTGCATGAGCCACACCCACACGGCCGAGAAGACCCAACCCTCGCCGTCGATGTCCGGCTGCCGGTTCCGCAGCACGTGGGCCGTCAAGGTGACGTGGAAGGCGTAGGTGAGGCCGATGCCGAGCCGCAGCCAGAACTCCTGCCCGTGCCATCCCATGGCCCAGTTCACCAGCACGCACGCGCCCGCCCACAGCAATGTGTAGAGCGGGAAGAAATAGGGGGCGAGGACGATGAAGGCGTTGGACTTGGAGACGATCACGTGGCCGCCCTTGGCGGTGGCCTTGAACCCGCTGACGCGTCCTCCGAACGCCCACGTCCAGAGCGCGTGGGTCAGCTCATGGCCGACCACGTACAGCCACATGGGCTTGGGCAGCATGAGGAACACGACGGTCCAAATCAGCGCGCCGCACCCGAGGGGCACCCAGGCCTCCAAGCGGTTGCGAGGGGCCAGGGCGACGTCCACCAGCGCCCAGGTCAGGCCCGTCGCCACCGGCACCAACGCCAACGCCACCAGCCATCGAAGGGGGCGTCGCCACCAGGGATGCCGGGGGATGGCCATGTGGTCCGGTTGCCGTTGGGAGGACCTTGGTGGGAGCCTCGTCGAACGCCTCCGCGTCGGCCGGGGCTAGGCCGCCTCCTGGTCCGTGCGGCGACGCAGCAGGGGTGCGGCCTCGCCGCGCACCACGGCGCGGTTCACGGTCACGCCCACGACGTCCTCGGAGCCCGGGATCTCGAACATCACGTCGCGCATCAACCGTTCCACCATCGCCCGAAGCGCCCGTGCGCCGGTTCCCTTTTCCCGCGCCCGTGCGGCCAGTTCCCGGACGGCGTCGGGGGTGAAGACCAGTTCCACCCCGTCGAGCCCGAGCAACCGGGCGAACTGCTTCACGAGTGCGTTGCGTGGCTCCGTGAGGATCCGGACCAGGTCGTCCTCGGCCAAGTGCTCCAGCACGGTGACGACGGGCAGGCGCCCGATGAACTCGGGGATGAATCCGAAGCCCATCAGGTCCTCCGGCTCGACCCGGCGCAGGATGTCCTCCGGCTTGGCCTGGGCGGAGGCGCGGTCGCCGGAAGGGCCGCCGAAGCCGAGGACCTGGCGGCCGAGGCGACGCTCGATGATGCGCTCGAGGCCGACGAAGGCGCCGCCGCAGATGAACAGGATGTGGGTGGTGTCCACCTTGATGTACTCCTGCTGCGGATGCTTGCGCCCGCCTTGGGGCGGCACGTTGCAGACGGTCCCTTCGAGCAGCTTGAGCAGGCCTTGCTGGACGCCCTCGCCCGACACGTCCCGTGTGATGGACACGTTCTCGGTTCGGCGGGCGATCTTGTCGATCTCGTCGATGTAGATGATCCCGACCTGGGCGCGCTTGACGTTGAAGTCGGCGTTCTGGAGGAGGCGAAGGACGATGTTCTCGACGTCCTCGCCCACATAGCCGGCCTCGGTGATGGAGGTGGCGTCCGCGATGGCGAACGGGACGTCGAGGAGGCGCGCGAGCGTGCGCGCGAGGAGGGTCTTGCCGGAGCCTGTGGGGCCGAGGAGGAGGATGTTGCTCTTCTCGAGGTCCACGTGGTCCGGTGAGGGCGCGGTGGGCGTGCCTGCCGTGTCGCCGTCCTCGCTGGCGGGCTCGGCCTGGGCGAGGGCCGTGACGCGCTTGGAGTGGTTGTACACGGCGACGGCGAGGGTGCGCTTGGCGTCGTCTTGGCCCACGACGAACTGGTCGAGGTGCCGCTTGATGTCGGCGGGCCTCGGCAGGTTCAGGGAGCGGACGGCGGGGCGCGCCTCCTGGGCGGCCTCCTTGTCGAGCACGCCCTTGCAGACGCCGACGCAGGCGTCGCAGATGAAGACGCCCGGGCCGGCGATCAGCTTGCGGACCTCGGCCTTCGCCTTGCCGCAGAAGCTGCACATCGTGATCTGGGTGGGTCGTGCCATGGATGGTTTGCTGGCCGGGCGATCAGGGGGCGATCTGCGGGCTAGGGCGTCTAGGCCTTCGTCGGCTCCGTGGTGGGGCCGGGCAGGTCCCGGCGGCTCTTCACCACCTCGTCCACGAGCCCGTAGGCCTTGGCCTCCTCCGCCCCGAGGAAGTTGTCGCGGTCCGTGTCGCGCACGACGTCGTCGATGGAACGTTGGCAATGGTGGGCGAGGATCTCGTTGAGGCGGTCGCGCAGTCGGAGGATCTCGCGGGCTTGGATGCTGATGTCGGAGGCCTGGCCCTGGGCTCCGCCCCAAGGCTGATGGATCATGATGCGGGAATTGGGGAGGGAGAAGCGCTTGCCGCGGGTGCCGCCGGCGAGGAGCAGGGCACCCATGCTGGCGGCCTGGCCCACGCAGTACGTGTTCACGTCGCAGCTCACCCATTGCATGGTGTCATAGATGGCGAGCCCGGCCGTCACGCTGCCGCCGGGCGAGTTGATGTAGAAGTGGATGTCCTTCTTGGGGTCCGCCATCTGCAGGAACAGGAGCTGCGCGATGATGACGTTGGCGACCATGTCGTTCACCTCGGTGCCGAGGAACACGATGCGGTCCACCAGCAACCGCGAGTACAGGTCGTAGGACCGCTCGCCGCGGCCCGTTTGCTCGATGACGTAGGGGATGGAAAAGCCGTACATGTGAAAACGCGCCCGACAACCGAGCGCGACGCTAGGGTTGTCCACGAGGTCGAAGTTTCAAGTTTCAACTTTGCCCCAAGGCAAGATCCTCGATTTCCGCGCGGGGAGGCGCGCCTTCCATCGATGCGTTGAGGGCGGCATCAGCCACAGACCGCGACATGGAAAGGGCCGCGCGTCGCGTGGCGCGATGCGCGGCCCTGCTTGCGGCCCGGAAGGCGTGCGGCCCGGGGCTAGTACTCGCGCTTGCGGGTGATGCCGGGCATGGGGACGGGGTACTTGCCGTCGGCATTCGCCTGGAGCGGCGCGGGGGACTCGAGCGTGATCTTGTCGAGGCCGGGCGCGAACTCGTGGTCGGAGTTGAGGATCTGGTCGTAGGTGATGATCTGCCCGGTGTGGGCGGCCATGCGGCCCATGGAGGTGACGAGGGAAGCCTTCACTCCGCGCTCGACCTCGTTGTAGGGGGTGTTGTTGCGGATGGCGGCGACAAGGTCCTCCCACTCGAGGACGTAGGGATCCATCGTGGGGCCTTCCATCTCCTTGGTGGCGCGCCAGGTGATGTTGGCGTTGGACATCTTCTGGCCCGAGTAGATGCGGGCCTTGGAGGGCCAGTGGCCCTCGGACGAGATGACCGCCAGCCCCTTGGCCCCGTGGGCGTAGGATGCGAACTGGTCGTGCACGCCCGGCATGGTGCGGCCGTAGAAGAAGAACTTCGCGCCGTCAGCGAACGTGTACTCGACGGAGTAGTTGTCGAAGTTCTGGTCCACGTTGTTGCCGCGGTAATGGCGTCCGCCGGACGCCTGGGCCTCGACGGGCCAGTCGTTCTTCATCCAGCAGGTCTCGTCGATGTTGTGGATGTAGAAGTCCGAGAAGCAGCCGCCCGAGGCCCACAGGAAGGAGTGGAAGCGACGGATCTGGTACAGGGTCTCGTTCTCGTCCGGCTTGCGGGCCTCGGAGAAGGCGGAGCCCACGGGGCCGTGCATCCGGTAGGCGCGCATGGCGACGACGTCGCCGATCTGACCGTCCTGGATGCGCTTGGAGAGGTCCTGGCGCATCCGGCAGTGACGGCACATCAGGCCCACGCCCACCTTGAGGTTCTTGGCGTCCGCCTGCTTGGCGAGGTCGAACATCCGCCGCGACGTCGGGCCATCGACCGTCACCGGCTTCTCCATGAACACGTTCAGCCCCTTCTGGATGGCATAGGTGAACTGGACCCAGCGGAACGCCGGCGGCGTCGCCAGGATCACGATGTCGCCGGGCTTCAGGGCATCCATCGCCTGCTTGTAGCCGTCAAAACCGATGAACTTCTTCTCGTCCGAGACGGCCACCTTGTCCGCGTGCTGTCCCTTCAGGCCCTCGTAGGAGGACTTGAGGCGGTTCTCGAACACGTCGGCCATCGCCACGAGCTTCACGGGGCCGCCGTTCTTCATGCTCATGGCGTTGTTGGCGGCGCCCGTGCCTCGGCCGCCCGCGCCCACGAGCGCGATGTTGATCGTGTTGCTCTCGGCCCCATGCACGTGGGGGATGGCGACGCCCGCCAGCGCGGAGGCGGCGGCAATCTTGCCGGTCGTCCGGAGGAAGTCGCGACGGTTCGTCACAGGAACTGCGGGGGATTCGTTCATTGGTAAAAAAATCCCGCCGACCCGGGGTGGGTGTCAATCCAAGAACGGGAGGTGTTTGTGGGCGCCGCGCATCCCGAAGTTGTCGGTGTTCCAATAAGCGTCCTGGCTGGCTCAAAGCCGGAAGCGCGGCCATCCCCTGCCGCATCCCCAAGCCCCCGCCTTGCGGGACCCGTCTGCGCCGCATCCCGCTCCCATGTCACCGACAGCATCGGGATGCACGGGCGCAATCGGCGCCCACGTTCCATGGTTCCCCACGCGGGCGGGACATGCTTGGATGGCGGGGCACCATGAGTCTCACGGAGCATCGGCAGGCCATTGACGTCATCGACGCACAGATCGTTGCGTTGCTGAACGAACGCACGAAGCACGTGCTGGAGATCGGCGCGATCAAGCACAAGCAAGGGCAGGAGATCTACGCGCCGCACCGCGAGCGCGCCGTCCTCGACAAGGTGTGCCGTCTCAACCAGGGCCCCATCACCCACGACGGCCTCCGCGCCATCTACCGCGAGGTGATGTCCTCGGCCCTGTCGCTCGAGAAGAGCCTGACCATCGCCTACCTCGGCCCCGAGGCCACCTTCACCCACCAGGCCGCCGTCAAGCGGTTCGGGGCCAGCCTCGCCTACGCGCCGCAGCGCACGATTGCCGACGTCTTCCACGAGGTCTCCAAGCATCGGGCGGACTACGGCGTCGTGCCCGTCGAGAACTCCACGGAGGGCGTGGTCACCCACACGCTGGACATGTTCGTGGACAGCGACCTGAAGATCGTGTCGCAGGTGGTGTTGCGCATCTCGCATTGCCTCGCGGTAAAGGGGAAGGGGAAGGGTGCCGGGCGCGACGGGATCCGCCGGCTCTTCGTGCACCCCCAGACGCTGGCGCAGTGCCGGGCGTGGATTGCCCGCAACCTGCCCAAGGCCGAGCTGGTGGAAACGTCCTCCAACGCGCGATCCGCCGAGCTGGCCGCCCAGGAGCCCGGGTCCGCCGCCCTGTGCGGCGAGCTCGCGGCGGAGACCTACGGCGTCCCGATCCTCGAGCGCGACGTGCAGGACAACTCCGCCAACGCCACCCGTTTCTTCGTCCTGGGCCGCCAGATGCCCCCGCCGGGCCCAAACGACCGCACCAGCCTCATGTTCAGCATCCGCGACGAGGTGGGCGCGTTGCACCGGGCGCTGGCGCCGTTCCGCAAGCACCGCATCAACATGACGAAGATCGAGTCGCGCCCGTCGAAGCGGCGCGCGTGGGAATACTTCTTCTTCGTGGACTGCGACGGCCACGCGGAGGCCGGCCGCCTTGCGAAGGCCATCCAGCAGCTCGGCGAGCATTGCTCGTTCGTGAAGATTCTCGGGAGCTACCCGAACGGCGACTAGCCATGGGGGGCTCCGGCGAACACGGCGGGACGGGCAACGAGGGCGGGGCCTCCGGCGTGGGCTCCGGGCTTCGGTGGTGGCCGGCAACGGTCGTCCTGGGCCTCGGGGCGGCTGCCGTCGCCGTGGTGTGGATGGACCCGTCGCGCTCGCACCAGCAACGCAACCTGACCGCATTGACGACGGTGATCTTCGTGGTGCCCTTGCTACTGGCGTGGTGGGGGTTGTTGTCGCGGGCATCCGCCCGCGCGCGCGCTGCGGGCGTGAGCGGCTTCGCGGGCCTCCTGGCCGTGTTCTTCGCGTTGTTCCGCGTGTCCGGCGTCAGCGGGGACCTGCGCCCCATCTTCTCGTGGCGGTGGCCGGCCACGACGTCGGGTGCGGCGGTCGCCGCCTCCGGTGGGGCATCGCGCGCTCCGGCCCCGGTCGTCCGCGCGGACTATCCCCAGTTCCTGGGGCCGCAACGCGACGGGCGGGTGCGCGGCATCGAGCTGGCCACCGGCTGGGCCACGAACGGCCCCGTCGAGATCTGGCGCAGGCCCGTGGGAGCGGCGTGGTCGGGTTTTGTCGTGTCAGGGGGCTTGGCGGTGACGATGGAGCAGGAGGGCGCGGAGGAGGTGGTCTCGGCCTGGCGGCTGGAGTCCGGGGAACGGGCGTGGTCGGCCCGGACCCCGGGCCGGCATCATACGACGATCGGGGGCGAGGGCCCGCGCTCGACGCCGTTGGTCGTGGGCGGCCGCGTCTATGCGCTGGGTGCCACGGGCACGTTGAGCTGCCTGGCGTTGATGGACGGCAAGGTGACGTGGCGGGTCTCGTTGCCGGACGTGGCGAAGTGCGGCGTGCCCGAGTGGGGGTTTGCGTCGTCCCCGCTGTGGCTGGATGGAAAGGTCGTGGTGTTGGCGGGGGGCGAGAAGGCGGTCTGGGCCTTCGATGGCGCGTCCGGAAAGGTGGCGTGGTCGGGCGGGACCGGCGGGGCCAACTATGGGTCGGCCCACGTCCTGGAGTGGGCGGGTGGCCGCGTCCTGACCTACTTTGCTGGGCGCGCGTGGGTGGCGTTGGACCCGGCGGACGGAAGCGAGCGATGGCGGCACCCGTTTGGCGCAGGGATGCCCTTGGTGGCCGCGCCCGTGTTGGTGGCGTCGAATCGCGTCGTGTTGAGCGCGGGGTACGGGGTCGGGGCGGAGGCCGTGGAGTGGACGGGGCAGGGGGTGCGAACGGCGTGGTCCAGCAAGAAGCTGAAGGCGAAGTTCGCCAACCCGGTCGCCTTGGATGGGATCGTGTGCGGCCTGGATGACGGGATCTTGGCAGCGCTGGATGCGGCGACGGGCGCGGGGTTGTGGAAGGAGGGGCGATGGGGGCACGGGCAAGGGGTCGTGGTGGGACGGCATTACCTGTTGATGGCCGAGACGGGGGACTTGGTGTTGCTGGAGCCGACCCGGTCTGGCCCGGGCGAGCTGGGACGCAGGAAGGTCCTGGAGGGCAAGACGTGGAACCCGGTGGCCTTGGCGGGCGACCTGTTGCTGGTGCGCAACGACCGGGAGGCGGCCTGCCTGCGGCTTCCGCTGGTTGGGCCCTCCTCGCAAAAGCCCTGAAGCGCAGTAGGATGGCCTGTGAGGATTCGGGAGCTTCGATTCGAGAGCGAGGTGGCGGCCCCGCGCGCCCGGGTGTTCGGGTTCTTTGCCGAGCCGTCCAACCTGATGCGCCTGACGCCGCCATGGATTCGGGTGCGATGGGCGGGGCCGCCGCCGTCCGCGATGCACGAGGGGCAACGGGTGGCCTATTGGGTTTGGCTTCGGGGCTTTCCCATGCCATGGCGGGGACATATTCGGGCTTGGGATCCGCCCCGGATGTTTGCGGACGTCCAGGACCTGGGGCCGTACCGGCGCTGGGACCACGAGCATCGGTTTGAGGAGACGGCGTCGGGCACGCGGGTGGTGGATGTGGTGCGCTATGCGGTGTGGGGCGGCGAGTGGATGGACCGATGGGTGGTGCGGCCGGAGCTGGAGCGGATGTTTTCGCATCGGCAGGCGGCCTTGGCGGAGGCCATGGGAGCCTGACCGGTTGGAGGCGGCCAGGTGCAGGGGACGGGTGCCGATGGCGCGGGGCTCGAACGGTCGAAATCCGGCACGACCCATGCCACGGGCTCGGGCCCCGACGCGACGCCGCCGGGAGGAGACCGGACGGGCGGCCATACGCCCCCGGAACCGGCGCGCCTTGGCGATTGCCACGGATCCTTCCCATCCTTCATAAAGCCTGCGGATGAGGGGAGGCGAGGCAGGTAGGGAGGCCGATGCGTGGATGGGTTCGCGCGACGCGCTCTCGACTCGCCGGAGCCAGTTGGAGCGGCTTCGCAACCTCGACGACAAGACGGTCTGGGCCGACTTCGTCGGGCGATACCGCGGCTTGGTTCACGGCTTGGCGGCCAAGGCGGGCCTTGGGCCGGACGAGGCCGAGGACGTGGTCCAGGACACGCTGGTGGCGATTGCCCGCAAGATGCCGGGCTTCGTGTACCAACCGGAACGCTGCTCGTTCCAAGGTTGGATCCGCCATGTCGCGGCCTGCCGCATCATCGACCGC
>JBJSZF010000744.1:0-1161 GCA_046090125.1 Verrucomicrobiota bacterium | reverse complement strand
CACTTGTCACCGAGCACTTCGGGGTGCACGGGCGGCCTTCCCTCGGTTCATCCCCGTTGCCAAAGGCCGAAGCCGCCGCATCCTGCGCCCAGCATGGCTTCCCCGTCCCCGTCGCCCCGCGCACGGCGCATCGTTCCCCGGTGGCTTCGTCGCGTGGGATTCGTCCTGGCCGCCTTCGCTTCCCTGGCGCTGCTTCTCGGCGGAGCCATCGTCGTCGCCCTGCGTGCCAGCCTTCCCCGTCTCGACGGCCACGCACGCCTCACCGGCCTCCAACACATCGAGGCCACCATCGAGCGCGACCAAATCGGGCACGTCACCATCCGGGCCGGCTCCCGCGCCGACGCCGCGCGCGCCCTCGGCTATGCCCATGCCCAGGACCGGTTCTTCCAGATGGATCTCCTTCGACGCGCGGGCCAGGGACGATTGTCCGCGTTGTTCGGGGCCGCGGCCGTTGATTCAGACCGCAAGGCGCGCCTCTTTCGCGGCGCCACCCTCGCGCAAGCCGCCCTCCCGCTCCTGCCCAAGGACGAGGTCGAAGTCCTCCAAGCCTACGCAGACGGCGTCAACGCGGCGCTCGCCGCAACCCTCGTTCCCCCGCCCGAATACCTCCTCCTGCGCGTCCGGCCGCAACCGTGGAGCCCGGAGGATTCCCTCGTCCTGAACCTCACCTTCTCCTTCCTGCTCCAGGATCCCGAGGCCCGCCTCGACCACGAGCGCTCCCTCCTCCTCAAGGCCATCGGGCCGGAGGCCTACGCCTTCTTCCATCCCAAGGGCTCCCACCTCGACGCCGCCCTCGACGGCCCCCTGCCCGCCGAGCCTCCCATCCCCTCGCCCGAATCCTTCCGCGCCCCGATCCCGCCGACGGCCGAGTCCGGCGGTGATCCTTGGGAAGGATTCCCGGACGATGATCCGCCCACCCCGGGCAGCAACGCCTGGGCCGTCCACGGGCGTCACACGCGGTCCGGGGCCGCGCTCGTCGCCGACGACATGCACCTGGGAATTTCCGTGCCCGGGATCTGGTACCGGGCGGTCCTGCGGTGGACGGACCCCGATGGCCGCGAGCGGCTCCTGGCGGGCGTGACCGTTCCCGGCGCGCCCACCCTCATCACGGGATCCAACGGCGACGTCACCTGGGGCTTCACCAACGCCATGCTCGACACG
>JBJSZF010000743.1:0-2232 GCA_046090125.1 Verrucomicrobiota bacterium | reverse complement strand
CGTCGCCATGTTCCTTCGGCGGCATGTGGTCGTCGTCCGAGGGCGGCAGGGTGATGCGCCGGTTCAACTCGGACGCGACGGGCTTCCCGGGCACCACGGTGGGGCGCCCGGACTTGCCGGACGCGAGCGCCTTCTCGCGTTGGATGAAGGACACGCCGCCGGCCTGCTTCACGCCGCCGTGGCACGCCGTGCAGTGCTGGTTGAGGATGGGTCGGACGTCGCGGTTGAAGTCCAGGGTCGGCCCCGGGCCCGCCGGGGCGGCCGTCGCCACCCATGCCGCCGCAGCGGCCGTCGCGGCCGCGATCCGAACGCGCCTCCCGTTCATGCCAGCACCCCCTTCACCACCTCGGAGGGCTTCGTCACGTTGGTCACCCGCTGCTCCAGCCCCTGGAACGGGAACGTCAATCGCCGGTGATCAAACCCCAGCAGGTGCAGCATCGTCGCCTTCAGGTCGTGCACGCTGACCTTGTCCACGACCGCCTGGTAGCCCAGCTCGTCGGTCTCGCCATAAGTGCCCGGTCGCACGCCGCCGCCGGACATCCACATCGTGAACGCCCCCGGGTTGTGGTCGCGCCCGGCCATGGCCATCTCGTTGCCGCCGCGGTTTTCCCGCATCGACGTGCGCCCGAACTCCCCGCCCCACACCACCAGCGTGTCCTCCAGCATCCCGCGGGCCTTCAGGTCCGCCAGCAATGCCGCCATGGGACGATCCACCTCGAGGCACTGCTGCTTGAAGCCCCCGTGCAACGCCTCGCGCTCGTTCGCCCCGTGGGAGTCCCAGCCCCAATGAAACAACTGGATGTAGCGCACCCCGCGCTCCGCCAGGCGCCGCGCCAGCAGGCAGTTGTTCGCGAACGATTCCTCGCCCGGCCGCGCGCCGTACGCCTCCCGCGCCCGCTCCGGCTCCCGGCCGATGTCAAACGCCTCGCTTGCGCTCGTCTGCATCCGGAACGCCGTCTCGTATTGGGCGATGCGCGTGAGCGTCTCCGGGTCGCCCGCCTCCGCGTGCGCGCGCCGGTTGATGTCGTCCAGCGCGTCCAGCGACAGCCGCCGGAGGTCGCGCGTCACGCCCGGCGGGTTGGCCAGGTACAGCACGGGCTCGCCCTTGCTCCGGCACTGCACCCCTTGGTACACGCTCGGCAGGAAGCCGGAGCCCCAGCACGACTTGCCCGAGTCCGGCGTCTTGCCGCCGCTCAGCAACACGATGAAGCCCGGGAGGTCCTGCGTCTCCGACCCCAGCCCGTAGCCCACCCACGAGCCCAGCGACGGGTACCCCGGCACCGCGAAGCCCGTGTGCATCGCAAGCTGGGCGGGCGCGTGGTTGAACTGGTCCGTGTGCAGGCTCTTGATGAAGCACACGTCGTCCACCACCCGCGCGAAGTGCGGCAGCCGGTCGCTCACCCACGCGCCCGTGCGGCCATGCCGCGCGAAGGGGAACTGCGGCCCAAGCAGCTTGGGGATGCCCTGGATGAACGCGAACCGCTTGCCCTCCAGGAACGACTGCGGGCACGCCTGGCCGTCGTGTCGCGCCAGGTCCGGCTTGTAGTCGAACAGCTCCAGTTGGCTCGGCGCCCCCGCCATGTGCAGGAAGATCACCCGCTTCGCACGCCCTGCGAAGTGCGGGGCCAGCGCCGCCATCGGGCGCGACGCATCCCGTCGCACCGCCCCGCCGCCCGCCGCCGCCGCCAGTCCTTGCCCCGCCAGCCACAACGCCCCAAGCCCCGTCGTGCAATCCCGCAGGAAATGCCGTCGCGTCGCCGCCTGGTGACGCGCCACCCATGCCTCGTTCAGCAGGTTCATGCCCCCAAACAACGCAAGACGCCGCCCCGCCGCGAGCCTTTTCTCCCGAATCGCCGCCACCTCCGAACCCCGCCCATCCGGCGCATCCCGATAGACAAATCCCGCGCCCGGCGGCGTCCTCCTCCCGAACGAGCATGACGCCGCTGGAACAGATCCTCGAGGAGCACGGAGACGCCGTGTTCTCGTTCCTGCTCCAGCTCTCCCGCTCCGAGCCCGACGCCCGGGACGTGTTCCAGGACCTGTGGCGGCGGCTCGTGGAGAACCCGTCGTCGCTGGCTTCCGCCCGGGATCCCCGCGCCTTCCTCCTCCATGCCGCGCGCAACCAGTTCATCGACCACGCCCGCCGTCGCGACGCCCGCAGCCGCGCCCACGACCGCCTCCACCAGCACGACGAGGCGGCCCTCCTCTTCCAACCGAGCCACGACCCCGACG
>JBJSZF010000742.1:0-2775 GCA_046090125.1 Verrucomicrobiota bacterium | reverse complement strand
CGTTGTCCTATTCCCAACAGGTGCCCGATGGATCGCCCTTCGTCTTGGCATGGGATGCCGTGGAGGACGGGGTTCGCGCCCGCGGCCTTGCGCAGGTGCTGGCTTCCGATGTCGTGGAGGCGGACGACGTGGCCGGGACGGAGGGCCTCTCCGGGACAGGGGCCGACTCGGCGCCGACGTCCGCGTCCATGCAATGGAAGGGGCTGGACGCCTACCGGCCGCTGGGCGCGACGCTGCCGGAACCCCAGGTTGCGGAGGCCCAGCGGCGGGAGTTCTTCCTCCAGGTTCACCGTTGGCAACGGCAACGGCAGCAGGTGCACGTGTTCTGCGGGCACGCGGGCGAGCGCCAGCGGTTCCTGGAGTTGTGGGGCGAGTTTGGGCTCGGGGATGCGCCGCCGCCGGTGCATCTCGGCCTCCTGGGCCGGGGATTCCTGGTGCCGTCGGCCGGGCTCGTGGTGGTGACGGACGCCGAGATCTACGGCCGCTACAAGGTCCAGCGGCCGCGCCGGATGAAGTCGCCGCACGCCCAGGCCGTGCGGTCGGTGTTCGAGATCGACTTCAACGACTTCGACGAGGGCGACCACGTGGTGCACCTCGAGCACGGGATTGGGGTGTATCGCGGGCTGTCGCGTCTTCCCTCGCCGGTGCGGCGTCGCGGGGCGGAACCGGGCCGGGAAGGAACCGGGGAGGAGTGCCTGGTCATCGAGTACGCGGCATCGACCCCGGGCGCGGAGGCACCGCGCATTTATGTGCCGCTGGCCGAGGCCCACCTGGTAAGCAAGTACGTGGGCGCGGGCAAGGCACGCCCGCAGCTCTCGACGCTCGCGGGGACGCGCTGGGCAAAGGCGAAGGAGCAGGCGCAGCGGGCGGTCCGGGACCTGGCGTCGCAGTTGCTGGCGGTGCAGGCGGAGCGGGCCTCGGTGACGGGGCATCCCTGCGCGACGGACACGGCCTGGCAACGCGAGTTCGAGGCCTCCTTCGAGTACGAGGAGACGCCGGACCAACTGCGTGCCATCGAGGCCGCCAAGGCGGACATGGAATCCCCCAAGCCCATGGACCGCCTCCTGTGCGGCGACGTGGGCTTTGGGAAGACGGAGGTCGCCATCCGAGCGGCGTTCAAGGCCGTGATGGGCGGGAAGCAGGTGGCAGTGCTCGTCCCCACCACGGTCCTCGCGCAGCAGCACTTCAACAACCTGCGCGACCGCATGGCGGAGTATCCCGTGCGCATCGAGCTGCTGTCGCGCTTCCGCACGGCGCGCCAGCAGCGGGCCGTGCTGGAGGCCGCAGCCGCCGGAACCGTGGACATCGTCGTCGGGACGCATCGGATCGTGTCGGCCGACGTCCGGTTCAAGGACCTCGGCCTCGTCATCGTCGATGAGGAGCAGAAGTTCGGCGTGCGTCACAAGGAGCAGTTCAAGCTCCTGCGCCGGACCGTGGACGTGCTGACGCTGAGCGCCACCCCCATCCCGCGGACGCTGTACCTGGCGCTGACGGGGGCGCGGGACCTTTCGACGCTGGAGACGCCGCCGCAGGACCGGTTGCCGGTGGAGACGGTGGTGGCCAACCACGACGAGCGCCTCGTGCGGGACGCGGTCCGGCGCGAGCTGAACCGGTCCGGGCAGGTGTACTACCTCCACAACCGGGTCACGACCATCGAGGCGACGGCCTCGCGGCTGCAGGCCTTGGTCCCGGACGCGCGCATCGTCGTGGGCCATGGCCAGATGGACCCGGACGACCTCGAGCGCGTGATGACCCGGTTCGTCAACGGCGAGGCGGACGTGCTGGTGTGCACGACGATCATCGAGAGCGGCCTCGATATCCCGAACGCCAACACCATCATCATCGACCGGGCGGATCGCTTTGGGCTGAGCGAGCTGTACCAATTGCGGGGACGCGTGGGCCGCTACAAGCACCAGGCCTACGCCTACTTCCTCCTGCCCCGGCACGCCCAGCTCCTCACCGAGGCGCGCAAGCGCATGTCCGCCATCAAGCAGTACTCGGCCCTTGGCTCCGGCTTCAAGATCGCCATGCGCGACCTCGAGATCCGCGGCGCGGGCAACCTCCTCGGATCCGAGCAATCCGGCCACATCACCGCCGTGGGCTTTGACCTCTACTGCCAGTTGCTGGGGCGTACCGTCGCGGCCCTGAAGGGAGAGGTGCCCAAGGAGCGCGTCGAGGTCCGCACGCGCATCGACTTCCTGGAGTTCAATGCCAGCGCGCCCACGTCGGACGCGGCTCCGGCCGACGACCCGGTCGCCGTACGCGTGACGGGGCCGCGCATCCGGGTCGAGGTCCCACGCGACGACGACGTGGCCACCGTGTCATCCCGCAGGCGTCGCGAGGCGTCCGAGGAGCCCGGCGGGCCGGTGACGCGTGAGCCGGCCTGCCTTCCATTGGACTACATCCGGGAGGCTCCCCAGCGCATCGAGCTGCACCGGAAGCTGGCGAATGCCGCCTCCACCTCGGACCTCGCCTCCCTTCGCCGCGAGCTGCGCGACCGCTTTGGCCCGTTGCCCGCCCCCGTGGAGCGCTTGCTGGAGGTCGCCGACCTCCGGTTGGTGGCGGCGGCACATGGCGTCTCCTCCATCGAGGTGACGGAAGGCAAGGTGAAGCTGACCCGGCACGGCCAGCTCGTGACGGTGGGTGGCCACTTCCCAAGGCTCGTCAAGAAGGCGGCGTCCGCCCGGCTTGCCGAGATCCGGCGCGGGCTGACCGACTGCGCGGCCATCGATCCCCGGCTGCTTCCTCTCGAAACCTCCCTGGCGGAAGCTGCCC
>JBJSZF010000741.1:0-10549 GCA_046090125.1 Verrucomicrobiota bacterium | reverse complement strand
CTTCGCCCGCGACGTCCTGCCCTTCCTCCAGGGCAACTGCCTGCCTTGCCACAACCGCCCCACCAGCAAGGCGGACCTACTGCTGGAATCCCCCGCCGACATGCTCCGCGGGGGCGAGTCCGGCCCCGCGCTGGTCCCGGGCAAGGCCGCCGAGTCGCTCCTCTTCCGCATGTCCACGCACGAGGCGCGGCCCCGCATGCCGCCCAAGGACAACAAGGTCAACGCCGTGGACCTCACCCCGGAGCAACTGGGCGTGCTCGCCGCCTGGATCGACCAAGGGGCCAAGGCCTCCGAACGCCGCGCCGTGGCCATCCGCTGGGAATCCACCGCCGACCGCATCCGTTCCATCTACGGCCTCGCCACGACCCCCGACGGCGCATGGGTCGCCGTCGGCAATGGCCCGCGGCTGCGCGTCCTCGACGCCGACACCGGCAAGGCCTTGCAGGAATTGACCGACCCTGCCCTCGGCACGCCCGCCGCCGCGCATCGCGACCTGGTCAATGCCGTCGCGTTCAGCCCCGACGGCTCCACCATCGCGTCCGGTGGCTACCGCGAGATCAAGCTCTGGGGCCGCTCCCACCCCGAGGTGACATGGACGCCCGGAGCCGTCCCGGCCTCCGGAGCCCTCCCGAAAGAAGGCCTTGTGGCACCGGCAGGACCCGGCCGCGTCCTGCGCCTCGCGTCCAACGGCGTCCCCTTCATCGCCAGCACGACCACCACCAACGCCAGCAAGGCCGAAACCTGGGCGAGCCTTCCCGTCGGCCCGCGCCTTCCCTTTGAGGATCCCGCGCGCCTGCGCGCCCTCGCCCAGTCCGAGTCCGACGCCAGCAAGGCCGCGCTCGAGTCCGCCGAGAAGGAATCCAAGTCGCAGGACGAGCGCTGGACCAAGGCGGTCGAGGGCCTCGCTACGGCCGAGCGCACGCGCACCAGCAAGGCCGACGCCCTCGCCAAGCTTCGCGCCGCCGCCGCCATTGCCGAGGCCCGCGTCGCCCGCGCCGAGGGCGCACGCGCCTCGACGAACGACCTCAAGGCCCTTCGCGAGAAGGCCGCCGCCGCCACCAAGGCCATCGAGCCCGCCGACAAGGAACTCCTCTCCGCCCAGAACAAGCTCGACGCGGCCGGCGAGGAACATCGCCTCGCGGGAATCGGGAGGAGCCGCGCCCGGTTCCAGCTCGCCATCGCACGCGAGCGGGTCGCCGCCGCCCGGGCCGCCGCAGCTGTCACGATGCCGCCTCCCGCGCCAGGGTCCGCCCTGCGTGCCGCCGCATGGGCCGCCGACGGCTCCCGCCTCGCCATCGCCACCGGCCCGCACGTTCATGTCTGGGCCACCGATCCCGCCGTCCTTCGCACCCTCTCGATTTCGTCCGGCACGAACATCGTGACCCAGCCCGCCGCCCGTTGGGTTGCGTCGTTCAACGCGGGCGACGCCGTGGACCGCCTGGCCTTCGAGAAGGACGGGCTTCGCATGGGTCGCAGCGGCAGCGGTGACTCGGCGCTGGTTTCCGTGGAGCCCCGCTGGACCTTGGTGCGCACGCTGGGCACCGGAGGCGACGACTCCCCGATCACCGACCGCGTCAACGCCCTGGCGTTCCGGCCCGACGGCCTCCGATTGGCCAGCGGTTCGGGCGAGCCCACGCGCGGCGGCGAGATCCGCGTCTGGAATCCCTCGTCGGGAACGCATGTCTTCGGTCTCACCAACGCCCACAGCGACGCCGTTCTGGCCTTGGCATGGTCGCCCGACGGCCTGCGCCTGGCCTCCGGAGGGGCCGATCGCATGGCGCGTGTCTTCGACGTTTCGGACGGGCGCCAGGTGGCCACCCTGGAGGGCCACACCGGCCACGTCCTCGCCGTCTCATGGAGGGCCAACGGCCGCGTGGTCGCCACGGGCGGGGCCGACGCTGCGGTGAAGTTTTGGACGCTCGGCTCGGCGGACAAGGCCAAGACGGCGGGCGGCCTAGGCAAGGAGGTCGTGGCGTTGTGCCACCTGGGGACCGACGGCGACGTCGTGGCCTTCGCGGGCGACCGGGAACCCGTGCGCGTGACCGAGTCTGGCGAGAAGCCGGCGACGTTGGCGGCCGCCAAGGATTTCCTGCACGCCGCCGCCGCCACGGCCGACGGCCAACGCGTCCTTGCTGGCGGACAGGATGGCGTCACGCGGGTCTGGGACGTGAAGGAAAAGAAGGTCGTCCGCGAGCTCGCCCCCTAGGCTTGGGGAGCCCGCATCGCAGGCCTTGGGACGGGGGTGATGAACCCGCGTCATGGTGGCTTCCGTGAGATCCCTGGGATCCGCCGCCGCCCACGGATCCGTCCCGAGGGTCAATCCATCTTCTCGCGGCCGAGGTTGCCCGGGGCCGCTTCCTTCCAATACGTGATCGCCTCGTCGCCCTCTTCCCATGACAGCAAGACCTCGCGCCCGGCCATGATCGACGGGAATCCCACGAGCCCGCGGTCCAGGTCCTCGACGACGATCCCGCGGCTGCGGAACTCGTGGATGACGGTCTCAAGTCGGACCATGGAGCGGGTCCATTCGTTGGCGCGGGTGCCGCCTTGCTCGCCCAGTTCATGTCGCAACTCCGCGAGCCGCTCGCCCAGCCGTGCGACCTCCTGCCGCATCCACCGCATCTCGTCGAGCCAACGGACCACGTCTGGCAAGAGGGCCGTCGCCTCGGCGACCGTGTAATGACGGGCGAAGCGTTGGACCGGCAGGTCGCCCGGGGGGGTCATGACGCGGGCAATCCCAGCTTGCGTCGCAGCGCCGGGGTCGATTCGAGCTTCTCGGCCTTTTCCCATGCCGCACGTGCGTCCTTGGGTCGGCCGAGCGCCTCCAACACGTCCCCAAGGTGGTCCCACACAGTGGCGTCCGGTTCCTCCTTGAGCAGTTCCACCGCCTTCTCCAGGTGCGGCAATGCCTCCTGTGGCTTGCCTAGCCGGAACAAGGCCCAGCCCAGGCTGTCGAGGTAGGCCGAGTTGTCGGGGTCGGCTGCAACCGCGCGCTCGATCATGTCGCGCGCCTCCACCAATCGGACGCCCTTGTCCGCCCAGGAATAGCCCAGGAAGTTGAGCGCGGGCGCAAAGTCCGGCTTCCACTCAAGCGCCTTTTGGGCCCGTGACAAGGAGTCCTCGCCGCGCCCGGCCTGCTCGAGGGCGACGGCGTATTGGAAATGGAAGCGATGGTCAATCAACCGAGGGTCCCCCTCGGCCGCACGTTCCGCCCGGTCCAGCGCGGCCAAGGCCTCGGAGTGCCGCTTGAGTCGTCCCAGGGCCATCGAGCCCAGGAACTCCAGTCGGAAGCTGGGCTTCATCCGCAGGCGCCCCTTCTGGAGCACGTCGCTGGCCTCGCGGTACTTCCGCGACGAGAGCAACGCCGTCATGAGGTCCGCATGGGCGGCCTCCTGCGTGGGATCCAGGAGCAACGACTTCTCCAGCCAGTCGGCGGCCTCCTCGAAGCGCCGCCGCTCGAGGGCGATGGCACCGAGGTAATACGGGGGCATGGGGTTGGCGGGGGCGGCCTTCCGCAACGCCTGCAACTGCGCGGCGGCGTCGTCCAAGCGCCCGGACCGCAGGTAAATCTCCACCAGCTTGGCCGCCGCCATCGGGCTCCGGGAGCCGGCCTCCGCCATCTTCCCCAGCATGCGCTCCGCGACGTTGGTGCGCCCGATGGCTTGGTTCTGGTCCGCCAAGCGAAGCAGCACCACGGGCTCCTTGGGCTGGAGCCCCTCGACCCAGTCCAGCTCGGCCAGGGCCTTGGGCTTCAACCGATCCGAGGCGGCCGGGTTGCGCAGCGCCAACTGGGCGAGCAGCTCGGCGACGTCGAGGTGGAAGATGGCGTTGGTCCGTTCCTGCAAGGAGGCCTTGGACAGCAAGGCCTCGGCCTCGGGCACCTTGCCGCCCTCGACCAGGATGCGACCCAGCGAGGCGTAGGCCGCCAGGTGTTCCGGGCCGTCACCGAGGCCGCGCCGATACGCGCCGATGGCGTCGTTGGTCCGGCCGGATTGCACGTAGGCCAGCCCAAGCATGGACCACAGGCCGGCGTCCGGCACGGCACGCGAGCCTTGCGTCGCCTTTTCCAGCACGGCAACCGCCCTGGGAAAGTCACGCCGGACGAAGCAACGGCGCGCCACCTCGCGAGCGAGGGCGGCGTTGGCGGGATCCTCGGCCACGGCACGCGTCCAGAGGTCGAGGAGCCCGGCCGCGTCGTCGTTCATCTCGCGGATCACCCCGGCTCCATACGCGGCCATGGCCCGCGCCCGGCGGTCCAGCTCCACGTCGCTGGCACGGGGGGTGCCCGACGGCGAGGTGATGGCGGGCGGGGCGGACGCGCGGGGCCCGCGGCATCCGGCCGCGAGCGCGAACGCCAGCAGCACCGGGAACCATGGCCAAGCCTTGCGCGTCTGCATGTGCCCAATCAAAACGCAAAGCGCGGCCTTGCAAGGCAGGACCGCGCGGCGGGTGTTCCGGAACGCATGGGCCAGCGCATCGGATCGAGGCTGGCCACGCGCGCGTTACTTCTGCCAGGTGCGCTTCTTGTGCCGGTTCTGGCGAAGCTTCTTGCGGCGCTTGTGCTTGTTGATCTTGGCCTTCCTGCGTTTCTTGAGCGAACCCATAGTCTTGTCTTCTTGTTTCCCGGGATGTCCCCGAAATCTTTCGTTGTTGAGCGGCGATGCTGCACGGGTCCCCGGAGGGATTCAATACACCACCTTGTTGAGCGGATACTCGATGATTCCCTCGGCGCCCGCCGCCTTGAGCTGAGGGACGATCTCCCGAACGACGGCCTCGTCGATCACGGTCTCCACGGCCACCCACCCCGTCTGGCTCAGTCCCGAGACGGTGGGGTTGCGCAGGGCGGGCAACGCCTGCAGCAGCCCGTCGAGCTGCGAGGCCTTCACGTTCATCTTGAGGCCCACCTTGGCCTCCGCCTCGATGGCCCCGCGCAGCAACATGGCGATCGTCTCCACCTTGCGCCGCTTCCACGGGTCCTTCCAGGAGTCGCGGTTGGCCACCAGGCGCGGCGTGGACACCAGCAACGTGTCTACGATCCGGAGCTTGTTGGCCTTCAACGACGAGCCTGTCTCCGTCACGTCCACGATGGCGTCCACCAACTCGCGTGCCTTCACCTCCGTGGCGCCCCACGAGAACTCCACGTCCGCCTTCACCTTGTTCCGCCGCAGCCACGCCTTCGTCAGCCCCATGACCTCCGTGGCGATCCGCTTGCCCTCCAAATCCTTCACGGTCCGAACCGGCGACTCCTCCGGCACCGCCAGCACCCAACGCGTCGGCTGCCGCGTGGCCTTGCTGAACACGAACTCGCCCACCTCGTGCACCTTCCCCGCCACGCCGTTTTCGACAATCCAATCGTGGCCCGTCAACCCGGCGTCCAGGTAGCCCAAGGCCACGTATCGGCCGATTTCCTGCGCCCGGATCAATCGCACCGACAGCTCCGCGTCGTCCACGTAGGGCTCGTAGCTCCGGCTCGAGACGGTGATGTTCCATCCCGCCTTGGCGAACTTCTCCAAGGTGGCGTCCTGCAACGACCCCTTGGGCAATCCCAGGCGGAGACGTGTCGGCTGGCTCGTGTTGTTGCTCATTCCGCGCGCTTCGGACGTCGGCCCATGGGCCTGTGTGCGCCATGGCAGCCCGACGTCGGCCCGGTCGTTTGCCAGAATCATGTCGCCGATGCGAACCAAATCTTGCCCTCGGCGAAGTCACGCGGACGAAACCGCCGCGGGAACGGCCCCCTCATTCGTGGTCGTCGCCGTCCCTCCTGGCCTCGTGCCCTCCACCTGCACGGCCCCGGACACGGGCGCATGGAAGCGCAGGAATCAGGCTTGGGCATCGTGCTCCATCGCCGCTACCGTGTTCCTTCCATGGCAGCACTTCTCGCAGGCCTTGCCGTCGCCGTCGGCGTCGCCGTCCTCTTCGGGCTGGCGATCTTCGTCCACGAATACGGCCATTACCGCATGGCTCGCTGGCTCGGCCTGCGGATTGATGGGTTCTCCATCGGGTTTGGACCCAGGGTCTTCTCATGGACGGACCGCCAAGGGGTCCTCTGGGCGCTCCGATGGATCCCCTTGGGCGGCTACGTCAAGCTGCCCCAAATGATCACCTCCGAGGTGATCGAGGGATCGTCCGACCCGGCCGTCGCCCCCATCACGCCGGCCTCCAAGATCGCCGTCGCCCTCGCGGGCCCCGCCATGAACGTGGTCCTCGCCTTCGCCCTCGCGTCCGTTATCTGGTGGGTCGGCCTCCCGGTCGCGCTCAACCACACCGTCGTCGGATACGTGAAGCCCGGGTCGCCCGAGGAACAGGCGGGCATCCGCGAGGGCGACCGCATCGTGTCCGTGCAAGGCAAGGCCGTTTCCAACTGGGAGGACATCCAGGTCGAGGCGGCGCTGGCCCT
The DNA here is from genome assembly GCA_046090125.1 of Verrucomicrobiota bacterium. GTDB lineage: Bacteria > Verrucomicrobiota > Verrucomicrobiia > Limisphaerales > UBA9464 > UBA6176. The sequence goes on along the minus strand of JBJSZF010000741.1, from coordinate 4,152 downwards.
CACCAACCTCCTTTCCGTGGCCGTCGAGCGGACCAACGGGGCCAAGGCCATCGTCCAGGTCCCCGCCGAGTACCAGCCCGACCTCAAGCTCAAGTACCTGCGCATTGGGCCGCGCGACCATCCGGCCATTCGCTCCATCACGGCCGGGTCGCCCGCCGAGGCGGCCGGGCTGCGCGAGGGCGACCAGTTGATCGCCTTTGATGGCGTGCAGGTGGTGGGGCAGCGCCAGTTGGTGGACCTCATCCAGGCACGGGCCGGCCGCGAGGCCGTCCTGGAGGTCCGTCGTGGCGAGGAGACGGTGCGCACCCGCGTCACGCCCCGCATGGATCCTGAGGCCAAGGTCGGCCGCATCGGCGTCCTCTTGGGGCCCGCCTCCGAGCCCATCTTCACCGTCCAACGGCCCGGCCCCACCCCGTGGAAGCAAGTGTCCGGCACCGTCCAACGCATCGGGCAATTCCTCCAGGCCCTCGTCCATCCCAAGCAATCCAGGGTGGGCGTCGAAAACCTCAACGGGCCCGTGCGCATCTTCGACATGCTGGCACGGGAGCTGAAGGTGGACATCCGACGCGCCCTGGCCCTCATGGTCGTGCTCAACATCAACCTGGCCCTCCTCAACCTCCTCCCCCTCCCCGTCCTCGACGGCGGCCACATCGTCTTCTCCCTGGTCGAGGCCATCACGTTCCGACGCATTCATCCCCGCATCCAGGAATGGGTGACGCTGGTCTCCGGGGCGCTCCTCCTGTCCCTCATGGCCTTCGTGTTTTTGAACGACATCCGGGGCCTGTCCGGACCTCGCCCGGCCATGAAGCGTTCGGTGGAACCCACCAACGGCCCGAGGCCCTCGCCATCGAACCCTGCCTCGCCCAAGCCCTGAGCCGGGCCGTCCGCGCCACCTTCCAGGATGCCATCCCCGCGCAGGGGCATGGCGTCCCCCGCCGAAGTCGGCGTTTGGAATCCCATCGCCTCCCCGGGTAGCGTGTTCGGCACATGAGCGAAGCCATCAGGTCAGACGGACGCCAGCCCGGCCAGTTGCGGCCCATTCGATTTGTTCCCGGGATCGCGCCTCATGCCACCGGATCGGTGCTCGTGGAGTGGGGCAACACGCGGGTGATCTGCGCGGTGACCATGGAGGAGTCCGTGCCCAAGTGGATGCAGTCGCAGAAGGTCCCGGGCGGCTGGCTGACGGCGGAGTACTCCATGCTTCCCTACTCGACGCTGGACCGGAAGCCGCGGGACATCTCCAAGCTCAAGCTCGACGGGCGGTCGCAGGAGATTCAGCGGCTGATTGGGCGGTCGTTGCGGGCCGGGATCGACCTGGTGGCGCTGGGCGCGCGGACGGCGTGGATCGACTGCGACGTGTTGCAGGCCGATGGCGGCACGCGCACGGCGGCGATCTCGGGCGCCTACGTGGCCGTGGCCCATGCGGTGCGGCGGCTGCAGGCCGAGGGCAAGCTCGCGACCAATCCCCTGAAGGACCCGTTGGCCGCCGTGAGCCTGGGCATCGTCGGCGGGACGGCCTTGCTCGACCTGGCCTACGTGGAGGACAAGGACGCCTCGGTGGACCTCAACCTCGTGATGGACGGCCAAGGGCGGTTCATCGAGCTGCAAGCCTCGGGCGAGGAGGCGACGTTCACCGGCGACGAGCTGTCCTCGATGCTGGCGCTGGGGCGCGAGGGCATCACGCGCATCCTAGAGCTCCAACGCGTCGCCATCTCGGGCGGGCAACCATGAAGACCAGCGTGTTCCTCGTGCGCCACGCCGAGGTGGAGGAGCGGTTTCACCGGGTATTTGGCGGGCGCATCGACATGGGGTTGTCCCAGCGCGGACACGCGCAGGCCTCCGCCTTGGCCTCGTGGCTGCGCCAGCACGCGTTCGACACCGTGTACGCCAGCCCCATGCAACGCGTGCAGCTCACCCTCGCCCCCTTCCGCGTCCATCACCCGGCCGAGCCCGTCGTCCTCGACGGCCTGCGCGAGGTGGACTTCGGGGCCTGGACCGGCTGCGGCTGGAACGACGTGGAGCAGCGCTTTGGCATGAGCGCCTTCGACTGGCTGGAACACATGGAGAACGACCGCATCCACGAGGCCGAGCCCATCGGGGCGTTCCGGCAACGCGTCGCCCAGGCCCTGCACCTCGCCCTCGACCGCAGCCGCGGCCAGAAGATCGCCCTGTTCGCCCACGGCGGCGTCATCCGCATGGCCTTGTCGGAGCTGCTCGGCCTGCCGCTTCGCAAGTTTGAGCACTTCGAGATCGACTATGCCTCGGCCACGTGGGTGGACGTCGGCGAGGTCAAGGCCGGCAGGGCGCGAACGGAGATTCAACTGCTCAACTTCACCCCATGGCGCGACCTGTGAAGCCCTCGAATCCCCCCCTCCGCCATGTCGCCGTCGTCACCTCCCAGGAGGCGGAGGAGGCCGTGGGCGTCGTCCTGGAGGCCGTGGCAGGCGTCACCCCGGGGGTCCATGTGGAGCTGCCCAGCCAACGCGTGACGGTGTCCGCGTATGTCCACCTGCCAGACGCAGGGGTCGCCCCCCTGCGTGCACGGCTGCGGGCCGCGCTCGACGGATTGATCGGGCACGGCATCAACCCCGCCCCGGCCACCGTCACCGTTCGCAAGGTCCCGCCCAAGGATTGGTCGGAGTCGTGGAAGCGGCACTGCAAGCCCATCGAGGTGGGCCAACGGTTGTTGGTGAAGCCCACCTGGAGCCGTCGACGTCCCCGGGCGGGCGCGGCCGTCCTGCTGCTCGACCCCGGGCTGAGCTTCGGCACCGGGCAACATGCCACGACGCGGTTCTGCCTCGAGGAGGTGGTGCGCCTCCATGCCCCGGGCCAGCGACGTTCCCTGCTCGATGCGGGCATGGGGTCCGGCATCCTGGCGCTGGCCGCCGCCGCCGTGGGATACGGCCACGTCGAGGGCTTCGACTTCGACCCGGACTGCGTCCGCATCGCCCGTGAAAACGCCCGTCTCAACCAGCTTGGGCGGCGCGTCCGCTTCGGCGAGGCCGACGTCACCCGGCTGCCCAAGAGGCCGGCACGGACGTTCGACGTCGTCTGCGCGAACCTGATGCACGACCTCCTCGTGGCGGAGTGCCGACGCATCGCCGCGCGGGTGGCGCCGGGCGGCCGCCTCGTCCTTGCGGGGATTCTCTCGCACCAATTTCCCGCCGTGGAACGTGCGTATGCGGGCCTCGGCTGGGCCGTTGAACGCGACGCCACCGAGGGCGAGTGGCGTTCGGCGACACTCGCGTTGAAGCCCTAGGCCGCGAGGGACGTCCCCCACTTCGCATGGATGAGCTGCCCTTTCCCGACCGGCATCATGTGGTTGCCGCCGACGGTTGGCTGGACCTCGGCCTGCCGTTGGAGGCATTGCGGGAGCTGGGCCAATGTTCCCCGGAAACCCGGCGCACCTTGATCGCCTCGCAGGTCGCATGGCGCACCCATGCCGAACAGCGGGACTGGTCGGCCGCGCTGGCCGTCGCGGAGCACTTGGTTGCCGAGGACCCAGGGAAGGTCGGGGGCTGGCTGAACCGAAGCTACGCGCTCCATGAGCTGAGCCGGACGCAGGAGGCCTCCGATGCCCTGCTTCCGGCGGCGGCCATGTTCCCGAAGGACCCGATCATCCGGTACAACCTCGCCTGCTACGCCTGTCGCATGGGCGACCTCGCTTCCGCACGTCGATGGCTCCGGGAAGTCGTCCGGATCAAGGACCTTGCCTTCCTCAAGGCGCTAGCCATGGACGACCCCGACCTCACGACCCTGCGGGAGGAAATCGCGGGGTGGAGCGCGGACCGCACGGCGTGACGCAGGGCTGGGGCTGGGGCGTCCTTGTATGCCGGCCCGCGCGGGCCAAGGGATCGCGTTCCGGCGCCAGGCTTGGCGTGGGGAAACCAACACCCAAACGCACCAAACCCCACCCAACCCGAATGAGGAGAAGTCACCCTAGAAACGGCAATGGGGCAGTCTGTAGGCCGCGTGCCCTCACGCGGCGATGGCGATGCCGCATAGCCGGTCCGCCGGGTCAGGGGACCCGGCCTACGTGCGTGTGTGATACTGATGAGACTAACCGATGAAAGATCGAGTACGACGCTGACATGGCGTCGGGTAGCCGAAGGCAACTGCGTCGCCGCGAGGCGGGGTGGGGAGCAGCCGGAG
>JBJSZF010000740.1:0-3949 GCA_046090125.1 Verrucomicrobiota bacterium | reverse complement strand
CCGAGCGGCCAAGCCACCACGGGGCAACCCCTGCCCAACCTCGTGAGGGTGCGTCACCGCGTTTCCAATAAAGACGGGACTTAAACCCGTCATCCTTCCCAGCGGCATGGGCGACATGGTACCAAACGTACCGTTCAATCGACGACGAGATGACGAACCCGGAAAGCAACGAAGCTAGGCCAACCGGAGGCCCGACGCACGGGGTGCGGGGATTGCATGTGGCCGGCCTGCTGCGGTGCGGGACTTAACAGCCAGCTCGTCGCAATCCCATGTCCAACATCTTTGAATTCCGAAGGGAGCTGGTGGACGAGTACGCCGCCTTCTCTCGTAGCTTCACCCGGATCGGGGTGCAGGACATCCGGGACGCCGTGGATGCCGAGTACGCCCGGCAGCGTTACTGGCCGGAGCCGCTGATCCAGGTCAACCCGAACTACAAGCGGGCACAGACGGTGGAGCAACTGGTGGCCGAGGGCCTCCTTCACCCCCGTTGCGCGGACATCTTTCGCAACGGCCAGGGGGCGTCGTTGCAGCTCTTCCAGCACCAACAGGAATCCCTCGTGAAGTCGCGGGACGGCCAGGGCTATGTCGTCACCACCGGCACCGGTTCCGGCAAGTCCCTGTCCTTCTTCATCCCGATCTTCGATCGAATCCTGCGGGAGAAGGACATCGACCCCAGGCCCCGGACGCGCGCCATCGTCATTTACCCAATGAACGCCCTGGCCAACAGCCAGCTTGAGGAGGTGGGCAAGTTCCTCGACCGCTTCGGGGAGGGTCACAGCCCCATCCGTGTCGCGCGTTACACCGGGCAGGAGAAGACCCATGAACGCGTCGCCATCGCGGAGAATCCGCCGGACATCCTCCTGACGAACTTCATGATGCTCGAGCTGATCCTGACCCGCTACGAGGAGGTGGATCGGCGGGTAGTCGAGCATTGCGAGGGGCTCCCGTTCCTTGTTCTCGACGAGCTTCACACGTACCGGGGCCGGCAAGGGGCGGACGTGGCGCTCCTGGTCCGCAGGCTTCGGGAGAGGTTCCAAGCACGCGACATGGTCTGCATCGGCACGTCGGCGACGATGTCCAGCGCGGGCAGCGCCGACGACCGGAAGGCGGTCGTGGCGGGCGTGGCCAGCACGTTGTTCGGCCAATCCATCCCCAGGGAAAACGTGATCGGGGAAACTCTCGAGCGGGTTACGGATCCAACCCTGGGCCTGGCCGCCATCCGGACGCGCCTTGCCCAGCGGTTGGCGCAAGGCCGTCATGCGTGGCGGACAACCCAGGATTTCGCCTCCGACCCCCTGGCGGTGTGGGTGGAATTGAACCTGGGCCTCGACATGCCCGAGGGAGGGCGCCCGGAGCGTGCCCGCCCGATCTCCCTGAGTGCCGCCGCCGAGAGGCTGGCGGCAGACGCGGGGGCTGGGGTTGATGCCGCCCGCGATGGGCTCATGGGATTCTTCGAGGCAGCGCAGCACGTGCAGGCTCCCGACGGGCGGGCCTTGTTCGCCTTCAAGCTGCATCAGTTCATCAGCGGCCCCGGCAAGGTCCTCTGCACGCTCGAACCGGTCGGCAAGCGCTTGGTCACGCTGGACGCCCAACGGTTTGCGCCGGGCCGGCACGACCAGCGTGTCCTGCTTTACGCGGCGCACTTCTGCCGCGACTGCGGTCAGGAATACCACCCGGTGTGGCGCCACGAACGGCAAGCGCCCCAATTCCTTCCGCGCGAAATCGACGACACCAGCGCCGAATCGGGCGACGAGGCGTCCCCGGGGTTCTTGGCGCCGAGACGCAAGGGGCAGGACTTCCAGGGTGAGGTCACGGACTTCCCGGACGCGTGGGTGGACACCTCCCGGGACCAGCCGGTCCTCAAGCCGCAGTATCGGGCCAACGCGCCCGTGGAGGTCCGCGTGGACGCACGGGGCCACCCGGGCGTGGGCGAGCCGTTCTGGTTCATCCCCGGCAAGTTCCGCTTCTGCGTGAACTGCGGCACGCTGCACGAGGCGACCGGCCGGGACATCCACCGGCTCGCCAGCTTGTCGGGCGAGGGGCGTTCCTCGGCCACGACGGTCATCACCCTTTCCCTATTGCGCCAACTCTACGCGCGGCAATCCCCGGCGGCGGGCGTGCCGGACGTCCGAAAGCTTCTGGGCTTCACCGACAACCGCCAGGATGCGGCGCTGCAGGCGGGCCATTTCAACGACTTCCTCTTCCTCCTGCTGTTGCGCGCCGGGCTCGTGGGCGGGCTGCGGGCCCATCAAGGCGCGCTGACCGAGGACAACCTGCCCGACGCGGTCTTTCAGGCCCTCGGCTTCGGTGGCACGGACCCCGGCGTCCTCGCCGAGTACCTGCGCGACCCGGAGTTGCTGGGCCTGGCGCTCAAGGAGGCGCAAAAGACGCTGCGGTTTGTGCTGGGCTACCGGCTCCTGCACGACCTGCGCAAGGGCTGGCGCTACAACAACCCCAACCTCGACCAACTGCGCCTCCTGAAACTGGACTACGAGGGCCTCGAGGAGTTCGCCACCCAGGACGCCCTCTTTGCGGGCCATCCCTTCCTGTCCGGCCTCGGGCCTCAGGACCGCGCCCAGCTTGCCCGCGTCGTGTTCGGGGAGATGGCGCGGAACCTCTGCATCGAGTCGCGCTATCTCAACGCGCAGGAGCAAGAGGCGATCGAGGGCCGGGCCTTCAACTACCTGAACGAGCGATGGGCCTTCGCCCAGGACGAACGCCTCGCCACCACCCATTACCTGCTCCTGGGCAAGAGGCCGGACAGCACCGGCAAGAGGCGCTCCGACCTCGTGGGCGGCGGCTCCAACTCCAAGCTGGTCCGCCTGCTCCGCCATGCCCCCTTGTGGAAGCAGTCCCCTGCCGCCGCCGCAGCGGAACGGCTCCGGAACCCGGACTGGGTGGACGTGATTCAAAGCCTGCTCAAGGCGGCGGAGCGTTACGGCTATCTCCAAAGCCAGACGGTGGACCACCGCCAGTTGGTGGGTTGGGCGCTCAAGTCCTCGGCCCTGTGCTGGCGGCTCACGCTGGACCATCCCGAGGCTTCCAGCCGCGCCAACGCGTTCTTCCGTGTCCTGTACCCGGCCATCGCGGACGTCCTGGCCCAGCGCGGGCATCCCTTCTTCGACTTCGTCGCGAGCGAGCACACGGCACAGGTCGATGCCGACAGCCGCAAGGTCCTGGAGCAACGGTTTCGCCGAAATGCCCGCGACGTCGAGGAATGGGCCAGCAACCCCAGCAACAAGGGGCCGCTCCCGCGCCTCCCGGTCCTGTACTGCTCCCCGACGATGGAACTGGGCGTGGACATCTCATCCCTGAGCACGGTGTACCTGCGCAACGTGCCGCCGACCCCGGCCAACTATGCGCAGAGAAGCGGCCGTGCGGGTCGCGCGGGTCAGGCCGCACTGGTGGTGACGTACTGCGCCGCCATGAGCCCCCACGACCAATGGTTTTTCCATCATGCCAGCGACATGGTCCATGGCATCGTGCGCGCCCCCACCCTCGAGCTGGCCAACCGCAACCTCATCGAGAGCCACCTCCACGCCATCTGGCTGGCCGAGCTTCGCGCCGAGATCGAAACCAGCATCTCGCCGCTCCTCGTCCTGGACGACCCCGGCAAACCCCTCAAGCCTTCGCTTCGGGTTCGCTGCCTCGACCCCGACGCGGCCCAACGCGCCATGGACCAGGCCACCCGTGTCCTGGCACAGGTCTCCCCGCACCTCACGCCGGAGCGCGCTCCATGGTATGGCCCGCACTTCGCACGCGACGTCATCCACCGCAGCGCCGGCGACCTCGACGCGGCCTTTGAGCGTTGGCGAAAGCTCTACGACGGCGTCCAGCAACAGCTCGCAGCCGCCAACAAGATCATTGGAAGCCCCGCCACCGAGCCCCGGGAACGCGAGAACGCCAACCGGCGCTACCTCGATGCGAAGAACCAGCTCCAGCTCCTCCT
>JBJSZF010000739.1:0-1449 GCA_046090125.1 Verrucomicrobiota bacterium | reverse complement strand
CCGCCGCAGGCGACGGCGTGCTTCTCGAAGGCGCGCCAGCCGGGCGTGGTCTTGCGCGTGTCGAGGATGCGAGCGCCCGTGCCGCGGATGGCCTCGACGAAGCGCGACGCCAGCGTGGCCACGCCGGACAGCCGCTGGACGAAGTTCAGGGCCGTGCGCTCGGCCGTCAGCAACGCGCGGGCCGGGCCCGTGGCGACCAGCGCCGCCTCGCCCCGCGCCAGCCGAGCGCCCTCGGCGGCCGCGCCCTCGATGGCGACGTTGGGCGAGAGCTGCCGGAACGCCTCGATGGCCAGCGGCAACCCCGCGAGGACCAACGGGTGCCGCGCCCGCATCACCGCCCGCGCCCGCGCCCCCGCCGGGATGCACGCCAGCGTCGTCGCGTCGCCCGGGCCGACGTCCTCGCGAAGGGCGCGGGCGACGGCGTCTCGGACGAGGGCGGGTTCGAGGGCCATGGAGCCAGGGATGGAAAGCAACGCGCTAGAACAACGTCTGGACGGCCGTCCCAATGACCTGGAGCGGCCCGGTGTCCTCCAGCCCCTCGGTCGCCTTGTCCACCTTCTGCAACGTCATCTTCACGTTGCGCAGGAAGGACTCGTCGTTGACCAGCTTGCCCACGGAGCCCTGCCCGGAATTGATCTTCTGGAGGATCTCGCGGAGCGCCGTCGAGGCCGCCGTCAGCTCCTTCGCCAGCGTGTCGTCGCGCAGCAGGCGCCCGACCGAGCCCTCGCCCTTGTCCACCGCCCCCGTGATCTTCCGGGCGTCGGCGACGAGCCCCCGGGTGTCCGCCAGCAGGGCCTTCGCGTCGGATGAAAGCTCGTTGAGGTTCGTGGCCATCGAGAGGGCGTTGCGATGCAGGGTGTCGTCGAAGAGCAACCGCCCCATTGTCCCCTGCCCGGACGCGACCTGGACGGTGACGGCGTGGGCGTTGGACAGGATGCCGGTAATGCGGGCCTGGTTGTCCTTGAGCAGCTCGGCGGCGGGGCCCAGCAGCTTGGACAGCTCCTGGCCGGAGAAGGACTTGGTGAGGGACTGCACGCCCTCGGCCACGCCCTGGAGCTTGTCCATCAACGTCCCGAGGTCGGGCTGCTCGCGGGACTGGAGCAGCGCGTCGTTGGCGACGACCGGGGCGTTCGGCGAGCCAAAGTCGAGCGCGACATGGTTCTGGCCCAGCAGGCCGGTGAAGCGAATCGACGCGGTGGTGTCCGTGCGCACCTGGGCGTCCCGCTCAATCCGGCACGACACCTCCACCTTGTCGCCGGCAATCTGGATGGACGTCACGCGGCCCACCGGCACGCCGGCCAGCTTCACGGGGTCGCCCACCTTCAGGTCCTGGATCGAGGCGAAGCGCGCCCGCACCGTGATGCCCTTCTGGAACCAGTGGAGCCCGCCGCCCATCTCCAGCAGCAGGAAGGCGGCGATGGCCACCAGCACGGCAAACATGCCCAGTCG
>JBJSZF010000738.1:0-5055 GCA_046090125.1 Verrucomicrobiota bacterium | reverse complement strand
GGGCGCATCAAGCCGGACGTGGTCGCTCCCGGCACGTGGATCGCGTCGTTGAAGTCGCAGGCCGCGGGCGAGGAGAACGCCTGGTCGCCCATCAACGACAACTACCTGTACCAAGGCGGCACCTCCCAGGCCGGGCCTCATGTCAGCGGCGCCTGCGCCATCTTCATCCAATGGCATCGGGAGACCCGCGGCGGCGGCACGCCGTCGCCCGCCCTGGTCAAGGCCGCGCTGATCAACGCGGCCGACGACATGGGCACGGCGTTGGTGCCGTCGGACACGGAGGATCCGGAGGATCCGGGCACGTTGGTGGGCGACACGGCTCCCGTGCCCAACAACGACGAGGGCTGGGGACGCATCAACCTGGAGACCTTGATCGACTCCGATCGCCGCTTCGACTTCACGGACCAGCCCGTGGAGTTGTCGGTGGGCCAAGCCTGGGAGAAGCGCGTGGTCGTCGCGGCCGGCGAGCCGTTGAAGGTCACCTTGGCCTACACGGATGCACCCGGCCTCCCGGCGGCCATCCCGGCGCTCGTCAACGACCTCGACCTCGAGGTCACGTCGCCGGCCGGCATCCTGTACCGCGGCAACGCCTTCGCCGAGGGCGAGTCCGTCGCCGGGACGCCGATCGGCGACCGCATCAACAACGTCGAGGCCGTCCACCTTGCGTCCCCGGCGGCGGGCGAATGGATCGTGCGCGTCCGCGCCGTCAACGTGCCCCGGGACATCCGCGGGCGCCCGGGCACGCCCCGGCAGGACTTCGCGTTGGTCGTCTCCGGCCGCCTGCCCGCGCCGGGCGAGGGCCTGCTCTCATGGGATGCGTCCGCGTTCCAGGCTCCTTCCACGGCCACGTTGCGGTTGCTAGACGACGGGTTGCGCGGCCAGTCCACCGCCAACGTTTCCGTCACGGCCGGCCCCTCGACCAATCTGGTCCGGCTCACGCTCGCCCGTGCCTCCTCGGCCAACACGTTCACCGGGTCGGTGGCGTTGGTCACGGGAACGGCGGGTGCCGGGCAGTTGAAGGTGGCCCACGGCGACGCGCTGCTGGCCTATTACAACGATGCCCAACCGCCCGGCGTTCGCACGGCCGAGGCGGAGGTGGACAACGTGCCACCCACGACGAGCGACGTGGCGGCGGCGGCGGAGTTTGGGCGGGTGACGTTGTCCTGGCGGGCCAGCGAGCCCGCGCGGTCGCGCGTCGTCTATGGGACGACCAATGCCGTGACCAACGTGGTGGAGGACCTGGCCTACCGGACGCAGCCCCGCCTCGCGCTGCCGCAGTTGGAGCCCGGGCTGACGATCTTTTGGAAGCTGCTGGCCATCGACCGGGCCGGGAACGTGTCCACCAACGACAACGGCGGCTTCTACTTCCGCGTGGTCACGCCGCGCCCGGCGACGGCGCTGCTCGTGTACTCGCCGGAGGCGATCTTCACCGAGTTGCTGGCCGAGACGCCCTATCCCGGCATCGAGAACTGGACGGCGACGCTCGGGGCGCTCGGGGTGGAGCACGACGTGTGGGACACGGCCGAGCGCGGGGGCGCGCCGACGGCGGAGCAGCTCAAGCCGTACCGCGTCGTCGTGTGGCGGCCGGAGGAACTGCAGGCTCCGCCCCCGGGCATGATGGCGGCCATGGGCGCGTATGTCGCCGGGGGAGGGTCGTTGTTCGTGAGTTCCTTCGACCTCCTGACGCGCCTCAAGGAGCTGAACCAGTCGGCGTTCGCCACGCAGACGCTCCGCGTGGCCAGCTTCACGGAGGACCAGGGCGCGGTGCGCGTGGCCGGGGTGAAGGGCGACCCCATCGCGGGCGGCCTGTCGATGGACCTGGATTACTCGGCGTTCCCGAGCGGCTTCCTGATCGACCTTTTGGGCATCCGCTGGGAGGACGGGCCGGACCACCTGCAGGCGGCGACCAACGCGGCGCCCATCCTCTTGCAGGAGGACGGGCGCGTGGTGGGGCTGCGCTTCCCGAGGACGGGCGACGACAGCAAGGGGCGTGGGGTGTTCCTGACGGTGCCGTTGGAGGCGTTCCCCTTGGAGGCGGCGGCCCCGAACAACCGCGCGACGGTGCTGGGCAACGCGCTGGAGTTCCTCGTGCCCGGCCTTCGCGGCCTGTCGACCGTGGCCCTCAACAGCGAGGCCTTCACCGTCCCCGGGGCCGGCGTCATCGAGGTGTCCGACGCGCGCCTGTCCGCGAGCAACCGCGTCGAGGTCACCGTCGCCACCGCCTCGGCATCGGGTCCCACGCGCGTTGAATGCTTCGCCACCGCCGTGCGCGGGGTGTTCAGGGGCGGGTTTGTCCTCGCCCCGCCGCCGGTGACCGGGCCCCCGCCCGTGCCGGGCGCGCCCACGCGCATCGCGGCGCGCGACCGTGACTGGATCGAGGTGCGCTACACCGACGGGGCCGGGCGTGACATCTCCACGACGGCCGTGGTGGACACCGTGCCGCCCAAGCTCTCCGGCCTCGCCGTCGATCCGGCCTACAACGAGGTGGTGGTCACGTGGACGACGGACAAGGCGACCGACGCCCTGGTGCGGTTTGGCGAGGGCGGCGGCGACGAAAAGTTCCTGACGCGCTCGGCGTATGCGGCGGAGCAGGGGACGTCGCACGAGGTGCTCGTGACGGGGTTGTTGCCGGACCGGGAGTACACGTTCGTCGTGGTGAGCCGCGACGTCGCGGGCAACGCGGCCACGGACGACAACGGCGGCCGGTTCCACACGTTCCGCACGCTTGCGCCCGTCCAGCCGCCCTGGCTCGACGACCTGGAGTCCGGCATCGAGGGCTGGGCCGTGTACAACGACGAAAGCGTGCTGGGGGGCGGCGGCGATGACGAGGAAGGCGGCGGCGGGTTCGCCTTGTCCGGTTGGAATCATGGAACGCCCACCAACCGCCATGGCATCGCGGCTCACAGCGGCGACGCATGCTGGGGCACCAACCTCAACGGCGAACCCGTGGACTTCGCGATCACGGACCTCATCACGCCCGCCATCAACCTCGGCGGCGGCAACCGCGCACGGCTCACCTTCTGGCACGTGTTCGACTTCCGCACGGCCGGGGACTCCGACGACGAGTTCGGGGACCTCACCATCGAGGCCGCGCAGGTCGCCGTGACGACGGACAACGGCGCGACGTGGCGTCCCCTCTACGCCAACGCCACGGAGGACACGGGCGGCTGGGTGCAGGAATCCATCGACCTCACCCCCTACCTCGGCCGCGTCGCCCGCTTCCGGTTCAACTACCAGATGTTCAGCTTCACCGCCACGGACCGCCTTGGGTGGCTGGTGGACGACGTGGGCGTGACCATCCAATCCGTCGCCGAGACGGGCCTCGTGGTGAGCAACACGCTGGCGCAGGCGCGCTTCGTCGTGTCGTCCGGCACCAACCAATGGGTGGGCGAGGGGACGTCTTGGAGGACCAACCTGCCGCCCGGCAACTACACCGTCGCGTGGGCTCCCGTCCGCTACTACCAGCCCCCCGCCCCCCAGGCCTTCGCCATCGGCTCCTCCACCAACCTCACCGTCATCCCGGGCCGGTTCACGTTCCCCGACGCCAACGCCAACGGCATCTCGGACCTGTGGGAGTCCCGCTTCTTCGGCGCACTGTTGTCCACCCCGCCCACGGCGGATGCCGATGGCGACGGGGCCTCGGACCTGTCGGAGTTCGTCGCCGGGACCGATCCCAAGGACCGCGCGTCCGTGCTGGCGCTTTCGCTCCCGCGCGAGCTGGCCAATCGCACCGTGGCGCTGCGCTGGCCCACGCTGGTCGGCCGCGAGTACGTGCTGGAAATCTCGACGGACATGGAGGCGTGGACGCGGTTTGGGCAACCCGAGCGAGGCGATGGCAGCCCGATGACCGCCGTGCTTCCGGCGCTGGATCCCAAGGTCACCTACCTGTTCCAGGTCCGTGTCACGCCGTAGCGGGACCTGCGTCCCTGGTGGACCATGAAAAAGGCCCCGGGTCCCGCCGCAGGCCGGGTGGCCGCGCGCGGCGACGCCCACGGCGTATCGAACTGCGCCGGATCAGGGGAGCCGACCCACGCGGACCGTGCCCGTCGTGGGGTCGTAGTCGAGGCGTTGGCCGGCCGGCATTGCGGGAACGCGGGCCAGGAGCCCGGCGCGCACCAGTTCCTGGAGGTTTTCCGGCCAGCGATCCTCGGTGGTCCGGAAGCGTTGCAACGCCTGCTGCACCTGGGCGAGCGAGGCGACGCCCTCCGAGTGCTTCTTCGCCTGGCCTTGCACGGCGAGGTAATCCAACGGCGCGGTGGCCGCGCTGCGGTCCTTCGGGGGCAACGCGGTCTTGGAGGGCGAGTCACCACAGCCCACGAGGGCCGCCGTTGCCATCAACCCGAGCCAACTCACCCAGCGTCGCCGCATCTTCATGACCCCACGACCGTGCGGCCGCCGTCCCGGCTTGGAAAGCGTCCACCTTGCATCGCGAGGCGTCGCTGTGAGGGAACTTCAGCCCGCTGCACCCGGAGCCCCGCCCGCGTCCCTAGGCCCCGCCCGCGTCGCTGACGCCCCATCCGCCGTCCACCGCCACCACCTGGCCCGTCACGAACCGCGCGCCCTCCGACAACAGCCAGGTCACCGCCGCGTCCAGGTCCTCCGGACGCCCCATGCGGCCGCCGTCCAAGGGTTGCTTCGTGTGCACGAACCGCTGGATGTCCGCGTCCGCCTGGGCCCGGGCCGACATGGGCGTCGCCACCAGGCCGGGAGCCAGGACGTTGAAGCGGATGCCCTCGGGCGCGTACGTCGCCGCCGCCGCGCGGGTCATGCCCACGATGGCGGCCTTCGCGGCGGCGTAGGCGTGGGTTCCGAAGTGCCGCGGGGACGGGGACGTTGCGAGGACGGACCCGCAGTTGACGACGGAGCCGCCCCGGCCCCCCTCGCGGAAGGCCCGCACCGCTGCCCGGTTGCTCAGGAACACCGAACGGAGGTTCCATTCGAGCGTTCGATCCCACCCGTCCGTCGTGAGAGCGTGCAACGGGCCGTCGCCGTGGCGTCGGCCGCTGCCGCCCGCTACGTGGTACAGGCCGTCGAAGCGCCCCCAGGTGGCCCGAG
>JBJSZF010000737.1:0-1476 GCA_046090125.1 Verrucomicrobiota bacterium | reverse complement strand
ACGCTCCAGCCGGTCATGGTGCTTTTCCGACTCCTTGTCCTCCACAGGGGGAAAAGGCCTGCGGGGCCAGCAGGCGCTCGGCGCGGGTCAGCATCCCGTCCTGGTTCCCCTTGAGCCCGAAGAGGTCGTCCCCTTCGAACTTCTCCACCACGCACCGCGCCGACTCTTGCTGGCAGTGCATCGCGTTGGCCGTGACCAGGGTCCCCGGCGGCGGCTGCAAGGCCCGCAGCAACGCGCATGGCCTAACCCTGCGGTCACCGAAGGAGGGCGGTGGCCTCATGGCAATGTTACCTATTGTGTAGGCAAGGATTCCTCACCTCATGGAAGCGAGGTGGCACCCGTGGGCTCGACGACGACGCTGAGGCCGATGCCTGGGAAGATGGTCTCGGAAGCCCGGAGATCACGGGACGTGAACGAC
Source organism: Verrucomicrobiota bacterium (assembly GCA_046090125.1). Classification (GTDB taxonomy): domain Bacteria; phylum Verrucomicrobiota; class Verrucomicrobiia; order Limisphaerales; family UBA9464; genus UBA6176. The sequence continues at coordinate 1,058 of JBJSZF010000737.1, read as the reverse complement.
CTCCGGCCCATGAAGGTGGCAGCGTCGTTCCGGCGCTGTAGGAAGTCCCCCACGCTCAGCCCCAAGAGCCAGCCCCGAGACGACTTCGCTAGGTCCCCCGTCACCCTCTTCACGACGTCCTTCCCACGTATCATCGCGGAGCCGTGGTATTGGCCACGTCGAATGCAAAGCACGCCCGCTCCTCCAAGGTAGCCTGCGACGCGTGGCGGGTCGTTTTTTTGAGGACCCCGCGTTGCCAGTACCGTGCTGCGCGACCCTATGCCGCGTGGATTCGGTCGGAACCGTCTGGTGTGGATTGTCTTCGTGGCGACGCGTTTCTTGAAGGACGCCGCCTCGCGTCCATGTCAAGGACTGCGGCTTCACGACGACCTCGGGGCCACGCAAGGCCTTGGCGGCAGCATGGCACCGAGGCCGCGCGCGGGGTTTGCAGAGGAGTTGGAAGAACTCGGACTGATGTTCAATCAACGCATCCTTGATGTCATCCAAACGGCCCAGCGCCGTGCCGTCACCCTCCCATCCATCGCGCCGGGCTTCGCCTTAGCCGAAGCCTATCCAGTGGGTCTGTCGCCATGACGACGCGGCGTGGGAGAAGACGGACATGGAGGGGATGGAGGTGCAGGAGTTGGATGCCGATCAGGTTGGGCGGCGGATTGTTGTGCTGCGACAGCGGATCGCACGACGCCCGGAGGCCGGCGGGAAGATGCTGCTGGAAGTGCCCGGCTACCGTTTTCAGGCGCTGGTGACGAATCTGCCGCGGAGCATGAAGCCGCTGGCCGTATGGCGCCGCTACAACGGGCGTGCGGACATCGAGAACCGAATCAAGGAGCTTGGGGACCAGTTCGGGGTGAAGCGGCTGGCCTGCAGGGGCTTTTGGGCGACGGAGGCGCTGCACCAGATGGCGATCACGGCCTACAACCTGTGCGTCCTGCTGCAACGACGACTGGGACAGGAAGCCCACGTGCAGTTGCAGACGCTGAGATGGCGGCTGTTCACGAGGGCGGCGGTGTGGAGTCGAGCGCAGGGCAAGCCCACGCTCAAAATGGCGGTGAGAGGCAAGG
>JBJSZF010000736.1:0-2410 GCA_046090125.1 Verrucomicrobiota bacterium | reverse complement strand
CCTTTCGGGCGGGCTCATCCTCTACCTCGTCTTCGCCGCCTTCTGCGAATCCATGAAGCAACGGGTCTGGTCCGGCATGGGCGCGGGCACGACCGCCATCGCCGTCACGGGCGTTCTCCTCGTCTTCGCCCTCGCCATGATGGCCACCCACCTGCTGGCGCGTGGAGCCGACCTCGACCGCCCCGACTGGACCGCCGCCATGTTCTGCGCCCCGCAAAAGACCATCGCGTCCGGGATCCCGCTCGCGAAGGCCATCTTTGGGGCGCACCCGGGGCTCGGGCTCATCCTGTTGCCCGTTCTCTTGTACCACCCCCTCCAGCTCGTCGTTTGCGGAGCCTTGGCGGAACGGTGGCGCGACAGAAAGCAAGCAGGGGCCGGGGAGTGAACAGCCGTGGCGACCGCGTCCCAAAGCGGGTCCGGCCCCTGCGATCACTTCCCCTGGACCCGCAACATCACCTCGTTGCGTCGAAACCAACGCGGGATCCACGGCGGGTCGAAGTAGGCGAACATCGGGCGTCCCTCGGCATCCAGCCGCCTCCCCTCCATCCATCCGCGCAACGCCCGCTCGGCCTCCGCCTCCCGCCCCGTTTCCGGCCTCCCCGCCGCGAACCGGTGCACCGCAAACCGCCCGCCCGGGACCGTTGCGAGGCTCACCTCCGACGCGCTCGGCCGCGGCACGTTCGTCATCGCCTCCGGAAGCACGAACGCCATCGTGTCCTGCCCGTCCGCCACCCCCCGCTCCATGAACACGGGCGTCGTCATCGCAATCTTCTCCCCGCGCTCGTTGCCGCCGGAGATGAACCGGAACAACCGCATGAACCCGCTGTCCTGTCCCGACGGCATCCGCGTCGTCGCGAGGCGTAGGTCCGGGTATTCTCTCAGCTCAAACTTCCCATCCCTCGCCACCACCTTGTGGGGGGCGGACTCATAGCCCGCGCGCGTCGCGCCGCACCCCGCCAACAACCCTCCCACGCCCACGGCCGCCACCCCGCAGACCAACGCCCATGCCCATGCCTTCATGGGCGACCATGGACCCGTTCCACCGCCGGGCAACCCGACGACGGCCACTGCACCGTTGCAGTCCCAGCCTTCCCTTCCATAGGGTCCGCCGCGATTCGAGCCATGGCTTATCTCAACGAGAACTACCTGAAGCTGAAGGCGGGCTACCTCTTCCCGGAGATCGCCCGCCGCGTGCGTGCGTTCTGCGACGCCCACCCCGACGCCGCCAAGCGCCTCATCCGCTGCGGCATCGGCGACGTCACGGAACCCCTCCCGCCCGCCGTCCTCGCCGACCGCCACAAGGCCGGGGACGAGATGGGCGTGCGCGACACGTTCAAGGGCTACGGCCCCGAGCAAGGCTACGAATGGCTCCGGGCCGCCATCGCCCACAACGACTACCGCGCCCATGGCCTCGACGTGGCCGACGACGAGGTCTTCGTCAGCGACGGCTCCAAGTGCGACTGCGGAGCCATCCTCGACATCCTCGGCCACCGGAACCGCATCGCCATCACCGACCCCGTCTATCCCGTGTACGTGGATACCAACGTCATGGCCGGACACACGGGCGAGGCCGACGCTTCCGGAGCCTACGCGGGCATCCATTACCTCCCCTGCACCGAGGCCAACGGCTTCATCCCCGAGCCGCCCTCGGAACCGGTGGACGTGGTGTACCTCTGCTCGCCCAACAACCCCACCGGGGCCGCCGCCACCCGCGACCAACTCGCCGCCTGGGTCGCCTACGCCCGTCGCCACGGGGCCATCATCCTCTTCGACGCCGCCTACGAGGCCTACATCACCCAGCCCGGCATCCCCCATTCCATCTACGAGATCCCCGGCGCGCGCGACTGCGCCATCGAGTTCCGCAGCTTCAGCAAGAACGGCGGCTTCACCGGCGTTCGTTGCGCCTTCACCGTCGTCCCCAAGTCCCTCCAGGCCCGCCCCGCCGCCGGCGAGTCACGCCCGCTCCACCCGCTCTGGCTGCGCCGCATGACCACCAAGTTCAACGGCGTCTCCTACCTCGTGCAGCGCGCCGCCGAAGCCCTCTACTCCCCCGACGGCACGACCCAGGTCCGCGGTCTCATCGACCATTACCTCGGCAACGCGCGCGTCCTCCGCGAGGGCGCGACCAAGGCCGGCCTCACCGTCTTCGGCGGCGTCAATGCCCCCTACATCTGGGTCCAGACCCCGGCCGGCGTGAACAGCTGGCAGGCGTTCGACAAGATCCTCGGCGAGTCCAACGTCGTCATCACGCCCGGCAGCGGTTTCGGTTCCAAGGGCGAAGGCTACTTCCGCATCAGCGCCTTCAACAGCCGCGCGAATGTCGAGGAAGTCTGCCGCCGCATCGCTGCGCTGTAACTGTCAGTAGCAACATGCTGTGCACGTGGCTGACGGACTCTCGCAGGGGTTCGTG
>JBJSZF010000735.1:0-4135 GCA_046090125.1 Verrucomicrobiota bacterium | reverse complement strand
TCCTCGCGCAGGTTGCGCACCGTCTCGGCGTCGTCCGAGCCCACGTGGTCGGACCCCAGCCGCGACTCCACCGCCAGCCGCAGCCGCGCCAGCACGTCCCCGATCTTCTCCGCCTCCCCTTGCGCGTGCAGGTACTCGGCGACGGCGTCGTCGAACGCCTCCGGGATCGGATGCGCGGGAGCCGCCGGATCCGGGGCCGTGTCGGGCCGGAGGCAGAGCCCATGCCGCGCCATCGAAGCCTCGTGCGCGCGCCGCAGTTCGATGATTTCGCGCTCAGACTCCTCGTGACGCCGCCGCTCCGCCTCCGCCCGGGCCGTCAAGTCCCGGACCCTGTCCGAGACCGTCGCCAGCGAGGCGTCGATGCCAGCGAGGTCGGCCTCATGGCGCGGCAGCAGCGCCACCTCCTTCTGGAGTTCCTCCCACTCAAACAGCCGCTTGCGGGCGGCCTCTTGCTCCGTGCGAAGCCCCTGGAGCTTCGCCATCAACTTCTCGTGCTGCACCAGCGCGGCCAGCATCGACTCCCAATGCCCCACGCGCTCGTCCTCCTCCGCAATCCGGCGTCGCAGCGCCTCGGGATCCGCCAGCTCCGCAAGCGCGGACGACGCATCGGCCAACGGCACCTCGACGGCATCGTCCTTGTAACGCCCGCCCTCGATCCTGGAGGCAACCGACCGCAGCCGCTCCAGCAACGCCTTCGGATCCAACACCCGAACGCCATCGTCGCCCACGGGCAGGCCGAGCAGGTCGGCGTTCAGGAGCGACGCCAGCCCCGCAAGCTGCGCGTCGTCCAGGTCCCGGCGCAGGACGGAAACGAGCGCCCGGTCCATGTGTTGCAGGCTGGCCCGGAGACGCGCCGCACGCTGCCGGTGCGCCTCGAGGTTCTGCTCGGCCTGCGGGCGCGACGCACGGCTGGCGTCCGAAAGCTGCCGTTCCAGCGCATGGATGGACTTGTCCCGATTGTCGAGGGCGGCCCGCTCCAGGTCCTCCACGAAGTCCGCAAACCGCGTCCGCCGGTCGCGGATACGACGGATCTCGCCCAGCAACGATCCCCGCGACTCGGACAACTCCCGCTCCTCGCGCCGACGGTCGTCGGCCTCCTGGCCCAGGGCGGACATCCGTTGCAAGGCCTCCCCGGCCTCCGCCGCCAGCGCGGCCCGGCGCTGCTCGTGGGACTGGACGAAGGCATCGCGCTTCGCCCGCAGGTCCGCCCACCGATACGACAGCTCGCGCAGCAACACGACGCGTCGCTGGTGCGCGTCCACAAGCTGGTGCACCTGCTCCCGCGCGTCCTTGAAGCGGACCAACGCGTCGCGCCGCCGCAGGATGGACTCGTAGGTGTCACCCAGCAGGTCGCGGATGTTCAAGGCCGGCTTGTCCACCGGCAGCCCCGCCAGCATCAGCAACCGGTCGCGCATCTGGTCCTGCGTGATCGTCGCCAACGACAACAGGTTCTTCAGCGTTTCGCGGAAGTGCGGGTACCGGTCGTTGTCGCGCAGCGCCACCAACCCCAGCCCGCGCGACTCGCCCTTCGTGGGCAGCAACAGCAGCTCCCGATGCTCCTGCGCGGACCGGACGAGCGAGAAGTTGCGCAGCGCCAGGCGCGCCGCCACGGCCCTCGGCTCCCGGACCTGGTGGTTCTCGTCGAGGAAGTCCTCCGCGTCGAACGGGTCGTCATACGTGAAGCGCTCGGGCTCGCCCCCGGCCGCCTTGGACTGGCCGCGCCAACCCAGCACGCATTGGCCCCGCGAGCCGAGACATTGGAACAAGATATAGGAATACGGCCCGGGGAAGTAGTAGTCGCGCGTCTGCTCCGGCGTGTACGAGCCGAAGTCCATGTGCCGCCGGTCGTCGAGGTACAGGAACTGCAGCGTGTTGATCAGCGTCGTCTTGCCCGTATTGTTGGGCCCGACGATCTGCACGGAGCCCGACAGGTCGATCTCGGCGAAGTCGTATCGGCCGGCGCGGATGAGGATGAGCTTTTGGGGGCCTTGGGGCATGGGCGTCAGGGTTCGGGATGAAGGTGCGTGAGGCAGGCGGGGCGTCGCTTATCCGGCGTCCGACGCGTTGGCATCGCGGGGATTGTTGCCCTTGGGCGCGGACGCCAGCTCCAGGCACTTGTCCAGCAAACGGTGGAACGGGCGCAGGAAGCGGAACTCATCCTCGCCCAGCACCTTGGCAAAGCCGAAGCGCTCGAGGTTGCGCACGACCTGGCGAAGCCCGGAAACCTCCTCCACGTCCACCTGCCGCAGCAACGCCACATAGCGGTCGAGGCTGAGGTGCGGCAACCGCGAGATGAGGAAGTGCTGGCCGAAGACAAACTCCTCCACCGGGCGCCCCTCGTTGGCCGCATGGTCCACCAGGATGAACGAGAACACCGCGATCCGTGACAGCGCCTCCCGCTCGCCCTCGCCCGCGTCGGGCTCGAAGTAGAAGAAGTCGCGCGGATGCCGCACCAACGTGATGCCCAGTTGGCGGAACCACCCGGCGTACTCCTCGTGGCGAGCAGCCACCGCAGAGAACAAGGGCTCGTCCTCGGGAGACAGGTGATGCCCGCGGCGCAGCCGGTCGAACACGTCGCGAAGGAACGGGAGGTCGGTCATGGGTTGGAAAGGTGAACGGGGCAGGACTCCAGCTCGCCATCGGACGTCGCATGGAGCCGCGGCGTGCCGCCGTCAAAGCGCGTGGAAAACGAACGGTCGAACACCAGCCGCGTGAACCCGGCCAACGCCTCGGCCGAGGTCCGCGCCGGATGCCTTTGGACGATCCACCCCAGCAGGTCGTCGATGGGCAGGCTGCCCCGGGCCTCGTCCGGCAAACCCTCCAGCCACAGGCGCCGCACGTAGTCCGGCGGCAACGCCTCCGGCGCATCCAGCCCCAGCACCGGCGGCGGCTCCACCGTCGTCTCCGCCACGTTCCTCAGGGCCCGCGCGATGGCGACGTCCGACGGCACGTGTTGCCACCGTTGGAGGAAGACCCTCACGCCATGGCCCTCGGCCCAACCCGCCGGGCCATCGCGTTGCAACGCCTCCAGCGCCTTCGCCGCGCCTTCCGCCAGGAACGACGAGCGCCGCAACGAGTCGTACAGGGGTTGCAGCTCCCGCCGACATTGCTGGAACACGCGCAGCGCATGCCGTTGCACGATGCGCAGCAACCGCAGGCTCCGCTCCAGCGTCGGCAGGTCCGTGAACAACCCCCGGTCCCGTGCCCGCACCAGCAAACGGCCCGTCTCGTCAAACACCGACCGCAACGGCCCGTCCGGGCGCACCACGTCCGACATCGGCTCCACGTAGCGCTCCATCCAGTGGACGATCCGACGGAACTTGTCCCGAACCGAGATCGTCCGGCGCTCCGTCTTGTACCGGGACACCTCGTTGAGGATGCAACGGTGCGTCTCGTCCAGGTCCGCCTGCACGCGCAGCAGCGTCTTCTGGATGTCGTCGATGGCGAGCCGCAGCAACGTCAGTTCCTCCTGCTCGATGGACCGCGCCAACTGGCGGCCGCTCGCCTCCAGGGACTGGATGTAGCCGCGCACGATCTCCGGCGTGGCCGCCTGCGCCGCGTCGAACAGATAGTCCAGCAACCGCCGAACCGGCTCCGCCACAAAGTGGAAGTCCGACCCCGGCTCCGACGGCACCAGGATGTGCAGCTCCACCAAGCGCCGCCACGTGGTGTCCGGTTGTTCCGCGCCCTCGTCCTGCGTGTCGCGGATCATCCGACGGACGTCCGCCTCCGACACCTCGCCGCCCGCCGACGCCAAACGCCGGAGCAACGGCACGTGGGCCTCGCAGAACCGAAAGAAAGACTGGGGTGGAATCCTCATCAACCAACCGCCGGCCTCCGCCGGGCGGGGCGACATCCTGCCCGGACGCGTCCCGGCGTCCAGCCCGGGAAATCCATCCCTCTGACCGCGCCTTTGGCTCCCCGGCGCTCCGGGCTCCAGGGACAGCCAACCGGGCAGGGTTCAACGACAGAGCGCCACCGCTCCATGCAGCCTGCCGGGGTCGTTCCCGGAGCCTAACCGCAGCGCGACGCCTCGTGCGGTCGTTGCGACGCACTGTGCGGTCGTTGTTTAGGGTAACAGAGGGTTGGATCTTGGACTCACGATCAAACGGTTCTCTCCCCCTCCGCCCAGTCC
>JBJSZF010000734.1:0-1647 GCA_046090125.1 Verrucomicrobiota bacterium | reverse complement strand
CGGGCGCGCTCCCGGCGTCCCTCCCGGCGTCCCTCCGCTCGCCGCTCGCCGCTCGCCGCTCGCTCCCCTCCCCTCGCTCGCCGTCACCGGGCGCCGCTTCCTCACGACCGCCAGAGGCAGGAAATCGGGACGCCATGCAGGTTGGAGGCGAACGGGATGACGGTGGAGCCAGTGTGGAGCACCACGCCCCGATGCCATCGCTTCCCGACGGCGGCCGCCATGGCCTGCAAGCCCCGAACGTCGCCGCCACCCAAGGTTGCCCCGGCCTTGACCTCGATTCCCACCACGCGCCCCGACCGGTCCTCCAGCACCAGGTCCACCTCCTGCCCCGACGCCGTGCGCCAAAACGAGATCGTGGGCCGTTCCCGGCCCCACCCGGCCTGCTTGCGAAGCTCCATCCACACGAAGTTCTCGAGCAACGCCCCGGCCAGCGTCGGGTCCCGGTCCAGGCGCTCGGCGTTGAGCCCCAGCAGGTGCGAGACCAACCCCGTGTCCGCCAGGTACACCTTCGGCGTCTGGATCAGTCGCTGGCCCAGGTTGGCGGACCATGGCCGGAGCACCTGCACGAGGAACGTCGCCTCCAGCAAAGCGAAGTAGCGGCGCACCGTGCTCTGGGGCAACGCCAGCGAACGGGACAGGTCCGCCACGTTCAGCAACCCGCCCACACGCGTGGCCAACACCGCCATCAACCGCGGCACCGCCGTCACGTCCGCGACCTGCGCCAGCTCCCGGATGTCCCGCTGCAACAAGGTCGTGAGGTAGGACTCGAACCACGCCCTCCGCCGGGACTCCCCCGTGCGCGACACCACCGGCGGATACCCGCCCAGCATGGCCCGCTCCATCACCTCGTCGCGCGACATCGCCGCCGGGACGTCCCCGACCCACCGCGGCCGCGCCCCGAACAAGTCGTCCACGAAGCCCTCGCGCCTGCCCTCGACCTCCCCTTGCGAGAACGGCCACATCGTCAGGATCTCCATCCGCCCCGCCAAGGACTCCGACGCCTTGGGAAGGAGCAACACGTCGGCCGAACCCGTGAGGATGAAGCGGCCGGGCTCGCGCCGCCGGTCGATGGCCATCTTGATGGCCGGAAGGAGTTCCGGGGCGAGTTGGATCTCGTCGAGGGTCGTGGGCAGGGCGAGGCCCTCCACGAAGCCAACCGGGTCCCGCCGCGCGGCCGCGAGCACGCCCGGGTCGTCCAGGGTGAGGTAGCGTCGCCCGGCCCCCACCCCGGCCGGGTCCCGGACCAAGGTGGACTTGCCCACCTGCCGCGCGCCGTTGACGAGGACGACGGGCGTGTCCGCGAGGGCATCGCGAAGCAAGGCATGGACGTGACGCGCGATCACTCCCGGATAATCCACCACCTTCTGGCGGATAATCCACCACTTTTGGCGGCGGGAAGCGGGAAGCGGGAAGCGGACCGGCACCTCCTGGGCGTTGGACGAGGCGACGTTTCATCCGGCTGAAGCCGGGACTCAATGTGGGGATTCCTCGCCGTTGGTCGGAGGGCGCGCCCCGAAGGTTGGAACCGGATCGGAGGTGATCTGGCACCCACAACGTCGGGAGGCACGGGTCACCGGAAGACGTCTTGCGAACGCTCTCACGAAAAATGAGCCATCCGACGTGGCTGGCACCCCTCCGGGGTGCTGG
>JBJSZF010000733.1:0-7228 GCA_046090125.1 Verrucomicrobiota bacterium | reverse complement strand
ACCTGCCGGATCCACGCGACGAGGTCCTTCTTGAAGCCCTCGATGCCGGCCGGCCCCTTTGCCGCCTCGTTGGCACCAAAGAAACCGAGGATCACGTCCGCCTTCGTCCGCTTCAGCCAGTCGTTTGGGCTGCCGAAATTTTCGGAACGATGGCGCACCGCGACCTCGTCGCCGGCCGCCGCGAGGTTGCGGAACACGAGCTTGTGGTCCGGGAACTGCGCGTGGACCAAGGCCTCGAAGTAGCCCGTGTGCTGCATGCGGTCCGCCAGCGCGCCGCCCACGAGGACCACGTGGTCCTCCGGGCGAAGTTCCAGTGGCGCGCCCAGGCCGCGCGAGGCGGACAACGCAAGGATGACGGCGGCCGTGACGGCAGGAAGTCGTAGTGCTGCTCTCATGTGTCGGTGTGCGACGCATGGTGCCGCTCCGGATGTTCAAGCCAAGGCTGGAAATCAGGTTGACGCTTCGCGCCCGCCTTCCATACGGTGCGCGCCGCTTTGCTACTCCAGAGTAGCTCAATGGTAGAGCACGCGGCTGTTAACCGTGTGGTTGTAGGTTCGAGTCCTACCTCTGGAGCCAGCTTTTCCTGGCGTTTCCGCCATCCCCATCCACTCGTCCCCACCTCGGAGGCTTCCCTCGGGTTGCAACCCTGACGACGCCACGGGTGCGGAGGCACGAATGCCTGGGCGGCTCCGCAGCTTGGCAGGCTTTCCTTGCCGACTCGTTCCCCATCACTCCACCACCAGCACCGCCGCCCCCAGCACCTCGCGGCGCGGCTCGATTCCAAGCCCCGGCCCCGACGACGCCCGCATGAACCCATCCACGCGTCGCGGCGCGCCCTCGGCGATGGACACCGTCACGTAGCTGTTGAAGTCCGTGCTCGTGAATCGCAGCGGTTCGGGCGTGCTGTGCGCGAGGTGGGCGATGGCGGCGGTCACGATGTCCCCTCCCCACGAGTCCTCGAGCGTCATCGCGATGCCCATGTTGGCGCACAGGTCGCGGGCCTGCCGCGTCCGCGTGAGCCCGCCCAGCTTGCTGATCTTGAGGTTCACCACGTCCATGGCCAGGTCCGCGCGCGCCCGCAGCAGCACGTCGATCCCGTCGATGTTCTCGTCGAGGACGAAGGGCATGCCGCACGAGCGCCGCACGGCGAGGCATTCCTCATAGGTCAGGCAGGGTTGCTCGATGTACACGTCCAGGTCCCGGACCGCGCGGGCCACGCGCACCGCCTCGTGCTGGGTCCATCCCGTGTTGGCGTCCGCCACCAGACGGTCCGACGCCCGCAGCACCGAGCGCACCGCGCGGATGCGCTCGATGTCCGTGTCGGGGTCGCCTCCAACCTTGAGTTGGAATCGCGAGTAGCCCTCCGCGCGATACTGGGCGACGCGGCGCGCCATGGCGTCGGGCTCCTCCTGGGAGATGGCGCGGTAGAGGCGGACGGCGTCGCCGAAGCGACCGCCCATGAGGGTGCAGACGGGCAGGCCGGCCGCCTTCCCGAGGATGTCCCAGCACGCCATGTCGATGCCCGACTTCACGTGGGGGTGCCCCTTCAGGCAGGCGTCCATGCGCGTGTTGAGAACGCCCAGCTCCGTCGGATCCAGTCCCAGCAGGCCCGCCCCCAGCTCTCGGATCCCCGAGCGAACGCCCTCGGCGTAAGCGGGGAGATAAAACGGTCCCAAGGGACACACCTCGCCCCATCCCACGAAGCCGGCGTCCGTTTCGACGCACACCACGGTGCTGTCGAAGACGGTCACCGACTTGCCCCCGGACCACTTGTACGTGGTCTCGTGGAGGGGCAGGTGCACACGGTGGGCGAGGATGCGCGTGATCTTCATGCGTGGCCGCCATGCTGGCCGGTGCAGCCGGGCGGAAGGAACCGAGAAGGCGGCGGGGCGCGGAAAAAATGGAACGGAATCAACCCGGGAACACGGTTGACGCAAGGGGGTCGATTGATAGTCTCCGCCGCTCCGCGACCCTCGCGGACCCTGTTTTTGTATGAAGCGCCAGTATCAGCCCTCGAAGATTCGTCGCGTCCGCCAGCATGGTTTTCGTTCCCGGATGGCAAGCAAGAGCGGTCGCGGCATCATCAACAACCGCCGCCGCGTCGGCCGCCGTCGCCTGACGCCGGTTTGATTCCTTCCCAAGGCCCCGGATGGCCCCGGACCCCGCATCGGGGCGGCCTGGCCCGATCGGGCATGGCCTGCCCAAGACGTCCCGGTTGGTTCACCGGCGGGATTTTCTCCGCGTTCGCGAGCACGGCCGTCGGATCACTTCGGGCACCGTGGTCTTGAACTGGCTGGAGCTGCCGGACGCGCCGGAGCACGGTCCCGAGGCCTTGCTGGGCGTCATCACCACCAAGGCCCTTGGGGGCGCGGTCGTGCGCAACCGCGCCCGACGACGGATGCGCGAGGCGTTCCGAGCCCTGCGCCCGACCCTGTCGCGGCCGGCATGGGTGGTGTTGATCGCCCGCCAATCCATGCGGGATGCGGACGCAAACCGGGTTTCGGCGGACATTGCAGGTGGCCTTCGCCGTGCGCGGTTGTTGCCCGCCTAGGGATCCGTGCCCATGGGGAAAATCCAGAAACTCTTGTTGCTCCTCGTGGGGATTTACCGCTGGACGTTGTCGCCGGCCAAGAACGCATTGCTGGGAGGCCCTTGCTGCCGCTTCGTCCCGACCTGCTCCGAGTACGCCATCTTGGCCCTTCGATGCCATGGAGCCCGGCATGGCTCGTGGCTGGCCGCGCGCCGCCTTTGCCGTTGCCATCCATGGTCGGCGGGCGGCCATGATCCGGTCCCGGGCGTCGCCGTCGGCTGATCGTCCACGTTCTCCACCAATTTTATCCTCATGGACCGCAAGGCTATCGCCATCCTCGTCGTCGCCTTTGGCTTGCTGCTGGGCCTGCAACCGCTTGCTCGGTGGTTGTTCCCCACGGCATCCCGTCCGCCCGTGGCAGGGACCAACGCCACCCCGCGCGTGACGTCCACCAATGCCTCGTCGGCCGCCATCACGCCGCCCACGTTGCAGGGGGTCCAACCGCTGCCTGCGGCGCCCTCCGCCGCTCCGACGGGCCCCGAGGAAACCTTGGTTCTCAAGAACGCCTCGGCCCGCTGGGTCTTCACGTCGCGCGGCGGCGCCATCAAGCATGTTGAGCTACCCGGGCACCTCGCCCTGACCGGACGCCATGCCAAGGGGCGAAGCAATGGCCCGGTCATCCTGAACCATGACTCGCTCCCGCCCCTGCTGGGCTGGAACGGCGCGTCGGCCGTGGAAGGGGACGGATCCTACGTGCTCACCGCCTTCGACCGCGGAGTCCGCGCCGAGAAGAACGTGGGCAACGGCCTGTTCCTGGTGCGCGAGTACCGCCTGACCACCAACGACCACCTCCTGCACGCCATCGTCCGCATCGAGAACCGATCCTCCGGGGTCCTGGCGCTTCCCGACATCGAATGGTCCACGGGGTCGGCCACGCCGATGAACCGTCTCGACAAGGGCGAGATGTTGGCCGTGGACACCTTCAATGGCAGCAAGGCCGTGCAGACCTTGGGCTGGGTCGCCACGCCGGGCCTGTTCTGCATGATGAGCAGCCCCCGCGAGGAATACCGGCAGGAGGAGGAACCCGTCGTGTGGGCCTCCGTCCAGAACCAGTTCTTCACGCTCATCACCTTGCCGGACCGCCCCGCCAAGTCCTTCGTCGCCCGCCGCGCCTCGTTGGCCGGACCCGAGCCTGCCAGCCTCGCGTCGGATCCGGAGCAGGTGCGTGCCCCGACCGCCGTCTCGACGCACGTCCGCTTCGGAGCCTCCAACCTCGAGCCTGGCAAGACCCTGGAGCACCGCTTCACCGTCTATGCCGGCCCCAAGGAGTACTTCGTCCTGTCCCGGCTGCAGCCCGCCTTCGACCAGACGCTGGGCTACGGCTTCTTCGGGTTCTTTGCCAAGCCCCTCTTGCTGGGGATGAACTTCCTGCACTCCGCGCTGCGCGTCCCGTATGGCTGGTGCATTGTGCTGATCACCCTGTTGATCAAGGCCGCCTTTTGGCCCCTCACGGCAGTCAGCACCCGCTCCATGAAGCGCATGGCCGAGCTGGGGCCGCAGCTCCAGGAAATCCGCAACAAGTACAAGGACGACCCGCGCAAGCTGAACGAGAAGACCATGCAGTTCATGCGCGACAGCGGCTACAACCCCGTCTCCGGCTGCCTGCCCATCCTTGTCCAGATCCCGGTGTTCTTCGGCTTCTTCACCATGCTCCGCTCCGCCATCGAGCTGCGCGGGGCATCGTTCTTCTGGTGCCCGGACCTTTCGGCGGCGGACACGTTGTTCGTGATCCCGGGCCTGGGCTTCATCCCGTTGCTGGGCGTTCCGGGCCTGGGCCTGCCCCTCAACCTGATGCCGTTGTTCTACGTCGGCACCGCCCTGTGGCAGACCCACCTCACGCCGCCTTCCCCCCAGATGGATCCCACCCAGCAACGCCTCATGCGCTGGATGCCGCTCATGTTCCTCGCCCTCTTCTACAATTATTCCGCCGGCCTCACCCTGTACTGGACCGTCCAGAACTTGCTCAGCATCCTGCAAACGAAGCTCACCAAGTCCAATGTCCCGGCAACGCCCGCGCCTGCGGCGCCGCGCCACGGACGCCGTCACTAAGGACCGCGCACACGCACGCCACCGCAACGTCACCCAACCCTCCACGGCCCCGAGCCCCCTCTCCATGAACCCCGAAGCGAACCCCCACGTGCTCCCACCGAAGGAAATGCTCCTCGAGATGCTCCAGCGCCTCGGCTTCCAAGACGCCGAGGTCGAGGAAATCGACTTCGAGGGACAGCTCATGCTCGACGTCAAGACCGACGACCCCGGCCGCCTCATCGGCCGCCAAGGCGCGACGCTGGGCGACCTCCAATACCTCCTCAACCGCATCGTCCACCGCGGAGACGAAGCCACCCCGCGCATCGTCCTCGACGTCGGGGGCTACCGCCGGCAGGCCCGCGAACAACTCGTCAAGCGCGCCAAGGAGGGAGCCGAGAAGGTCCGTCGCTGGGGCGACGTCATCGAGCTCGAGCCCATGAACGCCTACGACCGGCGCATCGTCCACCAGGCCCTCAAGGACGACCCCGACATCGAGACCCACTCCGTCGAGGTGGAAGGCTCGGACAAGAAGGTCATCCTCCTGCGCCCGCGCCGGCAGCCCGCCGCCCCTGCCTCCTAGCCCGCGCCCGCCGTGGCCTTCGAGTTCAAGACCACCCGCCTCGTCGAGTTCCACGAGACCGACATGGCCGGGATCGTCCACTTCACGCAGTTCTTTCGCTACATGGAGGTGGTGGAGCACGCCTTCCTTCGTTCCCTTGGCCACTCCGTCGTGATGCCCGGGATGGAGCCGCCCATCGGCTTCCCCCGCGTCCACGCCTCCTGCGACTACCGCCGCCCGCTGCGCTTCGAGGACCTCATCGAGCTGCACCTGCTCGTCACGGAGAAGCGCGCCCGCTCCATCGCCTACCAAGTCCGCATGGCCCGCATCGAGCCCGGCCCCCGCGAGGAAGTCGCCGTCGGCCGCCTCATCGTTGCGTGCGTCGCCAAGCACCCCGATGGCCACATGGCCGCCGTTCCCTTGCCCCACGCGCTCGCCAGCCAGATCGAGGTGGCCCCGGAGAACCTCGTCGCCAGCAGCCATCCCAGGCAGCAAGCCTCACAGGGCTAGCCCCCCGGGACATCTGCGGCGGCCGGTCCAACACCAGAGGCCGCCCAGAGAGTCTCCGGGAAACCGAACCGTGTCGCCGTCGCCGGGCGAGGGCACGCGGCCAGCGGCAAGTTCCATCGCCGTTGCGAGGATCCATGGCTCGAACCGCATGATGGCGACTCGGCGAAGCCCATCCGTTGATGCGCCCAGCATCCCGCCCGCTGCGGTACCGGCTACCGAGGCGGCACGGATCCATCCCCCGGGCTTGCCGGGCGCTCCAGCAGGTCCAGCAGGCAGCTTTCCACCACGTCCACGGGCAGGCCCTCCAATCCTTGCGCATGACGCAGGCACATGAAGCGCTCGCTTCGGGGGCGCCACACGGCCTCGCACGTGGGTCCCCACAGCACGAGGCCGCGAACCCCCATGGCCGCCGCTAGGTGTGTCACGCCGGAGTCGTGTCCCACGAACAACGAAGCCCCCGCCATCCGGCGCGCCAGCAACGGAAGGGGCTCCGACACCACGCACCGGACGGTTTCCAAGCCCCGGGCCAGCCCCGGCAAGCGCGCGGCCTCCGCCTCGCCCCCCACCAAGTCCACGTCCAGGTCGCCCCGGGCATCCAGGCGCTCCAGCAGCTCCCGCCATCGCGCCTCCGGCCAGTTCTTCCGGGCGCCTCCGGAGCCCGGGTGCGCCACCAGCCGACGTCGGCCGGGCCCGGGCGCGCCGCCTCCCGCCCCGAGCGCCGTGAGCCGCGGCAGCGGGTCGGCGTCAAAGATGGCCAGCCTTTCCAACGGGCGAAGCAACTGCTGCGCGGCGTGCAGCTCCGACGGTTCCTGCGGCTTGTGGGGCCCCTCCAGGAACTGCGCCCGCGAAACCCGGCCCACGTTGTCCTGGAAGTGCCGGTCGGGGTCGTACAGGTAGCTCAGCACGACGTTGAACGATGCGAAGTAGTCGGACCATTCCGGGTCCAGCGCGCCCTTGCGCGCGAAGAACCCGGCGAGGCCGCGCGACTCCAGCGCGCGCGCCGCGTCCACGATCCCCGCCTCGACGGCAAGCTGCGCCGGCCTGGGGTAGGCCAGGACCTCAAGGTGCGTCGCGGGGAACGCCCGCCGCAGGGCGGCGAGCACCGGCAAGGTCAGGATGAAATCCCCCAACGCCCCCCCGCGAACCACCAACATGCGGCCCTTGGCACGACCAGGGGCCGGCGTCGTTCCCGAGCTGCTGGCGGCGTCCATGGCGGTCCTACGGCACCACCTCGGTGCCCACGCCCGCGTCCGTGAAGAACTCCAGCAACACCGAGTGCGGCACGCGCCCGTCCAGGAACTCGACCTTCTCCACCCCTGCGTGCAACGCCGCCACGGCGCTGTCCACCTTCGGGATCATTCCCTTGTCGATCACCCCGGCCCGCTTCAGGGCGTCGATGTCCCCCACCGACAGGTGCGAGATCAAGGTGGCGGGATCCTTCGGGTCCCGCAGCAGGCCGGGCACGTCCGAGAGGAAGGCCAGCCGCCGCGCCCGGAGCGCGATGGCCACCTGCGCCGCCGCCACGTCCGCGTTGCAGTTAT